>CAZXST010000032.1:0-9098 GCA_964643205.1 uncultured Flavobacteriaceae bacterium
AAAATAGTTTTCATAGTTGATAAAATTAAATATAATTAGTTACAATTAAATTATATTTGTAAAAAAATGATGAGGTCAGGTTTTATAATCTTCACAATTTTATTGTTTTCCAATCATATTTTGGGACAAGGAGGTTTTGGACCTCCTTCTAATCCAACTTACGGAAATGTTCAATCAGATATTCCTCAGGGATATTATCAAGAAGCAGATGGTACATCTGGTGAAGATTTAAAAGAGACAATCCATCAAATTATTAGTAATCATGTAGTTTTTCCCTACACATCTTCTTCAACAGATACTTGGGATATACTTGAGGAATCTGATCAAGATCCGGAAAACAATGATAATATTCTTCTAGTATATACAGATCGTTCACAAGACAAGGGGTATAGAGATGGATGTAATTGTTATTCTGATTATGAAAATGGAACTCATAGTAATTCTTGGAATAGGGAGCACGTGTGGCCAAAATCTCATGGATTTCCTGATCAGGATGATATTGCATATACAGACGTTCACAATTTAAAACCATGTGATAGATCAGTAAACTCATCGAGAGGAACAAGAGATTATGATTATGGAGGAAATCAACATAATGAAGCAACTGAATGTCTATATGATAGTGATAGTTGGGAAGCCGGGGACTCTGTAAAGGGTGATATAGCAAGGATAATTTTTTATATGGTTGTAAGATATGATCCTGGATATGATCACAATAACAATCCTTTTGATTTAGAACTAGTTGATTATACAACACCTAATGACAGCTCTCCTATTTTAGGAAAGCTTTCATCATTGCTTCAGTGGCATATTGATGATCCTGTGGATGATTTTGAAGTTAACAGAAATAATATTATTTACGGTTATCAACAAAACAGAAATCCATTTATTGATCACCCTAGTTTAGTAAGTTATATATGGGGTGACAATTATGGTGAACAATGGAATGAAACTTTAAGCATTTCAACAATAGATTTTGATGAGAATATAAAAGTATATCCAAATCCATCCAATGGGGAAATCTTCTTTAGCTCAATCTTAAACAATTCAACAATTGAGATTTACTCTGAAATTGGGCAAAAGATTCATAGTTTAGAAAAAACCAATTCTAACAAAATTCAATTATTATTGTCAAGTGGAGTATATATTATGAAAATCAGAAATAATAATAAAATCTTGTATAAGAAGATTATAATTAATTAAATATAATTAGTATGAATTTATTATGGATGTTTATTGGCTTTATTCTACTGGTTATAGGAGGTGAATTTATAATAAGATCCTCTGTGGCACTATCCTTAAAGTTAAATCTTTCAAAGTTAGTAATAGGGATGACAGTTGTAGCATTTGCAACATCATTGCCTGAACTTATAGTAAGTATTAGTGCAGCTATTAATGATGCTCCATCTATAGCAATAAATAATGTAATTGGTTCAAACATAGCAAACATAGGACTAGTTTTAGGGCTTACATGTATTATAGCAAACATGCATGTTGAAAAATCATTTTATAGAATTGATTGGCCAGTCATGTTTATTTTTTCAATTATCTTATATGTTATTATTGCAAGAGATAATAGCATTGATCAATATGATGGTATAGTTTTATTTTCCCTTTTAATTATATTCATAATCTTTATACTTAGGTCTTCTTTTAAAACATATCAGAAGGATTCTATTGATAATAATTTAATTCATTCAACAAATTTTAAAATAATTTTATGGTTAATTATAGCTTCAATTTCACTTTATTATGGAGCTGAATGGCTAGTTTATGGTGCTATTAATTTTGCTGAACAAATTGGAGTAAGCGAGGCTGTTATTGCTGTTTCTATTGTTGCTATTGGAACTAGTATTCCTGAATTAGCAACATCTCTTCTTGCAATAGTAAAAAATGAAAAAGGAATTTCTTTAGGAAATTTAATAGGTTCAAATATTTTTAATATAGGTTCTGTTTTGGGAATAACTTCAATGATTAAACCTATTGTAGTTGATGATTCAGAAATATTAAGTAGAGATATTATATGGATGTTGGTTTTTGCTCTTTTAGTGTTATTGATAGCTATATTTCCTAAGAAAAATGTTATTGGAAAAATTAAAGGCTTTTTTCTATTATTTCTATACTCAATATTTATTTTATTAGCATTTGCATAATAAAAGGTCCTCTTTATTTAGGACTTTTTATAAATATAGCTAGTATAATTATTATGCAGATTTAACAGTCTTAATAATTATTGCTGCAATTTTGTATGGATCACCATTGGAAGATGGACGTCTATCTTCAAGCCATCCCTTATATCCATTTTCTACAGTCATAATAGGAATTCTTATAGAAGCTCCTCTATCAGAAACTCCGTAACTAAATTCATGAATTGATTGTGTCTCATGCTTGCCTGTCAATCTTTGATCATTGTATGCACCATAAACGGCAATATGTTCTTTAACTACAGGTCTAAATGCTTCACAAATTTTTTCATATGTTTCTTTTGATCCACATGTTCTCAAGGTTGTATTAGAAAAATTTGCATGCATTCCTGAACCATTCCAATCTGTATCTCCAAGAGGTTTTGGATGATATTCAATTGATAAACCATATTCTTCTGCAAGTCTTTCAAGTAAATATCTAGCAACCCACATTTCATCTCCAGCCTTTGCGGCACCTTTAGCAAATGTTTGAAATTCCCATTGACCTGCTGCGACTTCAGCATTAGTGCCTTCAACATTTATACCAGCATCTATACATATGTCTAGGTGTCTGTCCATAACTTCTCTTCCAAAAGTATTCTTTGCACCTACTGAACAATAAAATTGACCTTGAGGTGTTTGGTCTTTAGGGAATCCGAGTGGAAGATTTGTTTCTGGATCCCAAAGAAAATACTCTTGTTCAAACCCAAACCAAAAATCATCATCGTCATCATTAATAGTGGCTCTTCCATTTGATTCATGAGCACTGCCATCAGAGTTTAAAACCTCGTTCATAACCAGCCAACCATTTCTTCTAACAGGATCGGGATATATAGCCACAGGTTTTAACAAACAATCAGATGATCCACCATCAGCCTGTTGAGTTGAACTTCCATCAAAAGCCCACATAGAACAGCTTTCTAATTTACCGTCAAAATCTTCAACGACTTTAGTTTTACTTCTTAGGCTTTGTGTTGGTTTATAGCCATCTAACCAAATGTATTCTAATTTTGATTTACTCATTTTACTGGTTTTTTTGTGATTAAATAACTAAATCAATATATCAAATTATTTATTTATTGTTAAATATTTTTTTTTACTTTCTAAATTTTTTATAAACATTATAAAAATTAAAATTTATAGGGATAGTTAAGTAGTTATAATCGAAAATTTTTATATAAATGTTAATAACGATTATAATCTAGATTTGCTTTTAGAAAATCTTATCACTAATTCATCACGATCTTAAAAAATTCTTTAATACTTTTGTTGGCATATCTGAGGTAATGCATAGTAATAATTTAAATGAAAGATATTCTCTTAGAGGAGTTTCAGCATCAAAGGAAGATGTACATAATGCTATAAGGGAAATAGATAGAGGATTATTTCCCAATGCTTTTTGTAAGGTTGTCCCCGACTATTTAACTAATGATGAAAAGTATTGCTTAGTTATGCATGCTGATGGTGCTGGAACTAAAAGTTCTTTAGCATATATGTATTGGAAAGAAACAGGCGATATTTCTGTTTGGAAAGGAATTGCTAAGGATGCATTGATCATGAACATTGATGATTTAATATGCGTAGGAGTAACTGATAATATATTGGTTTCATCAACTATAGGAAGAAACAAAAATTTAATAAATGGAGAGGTTATTTCTGCAATTATTAATGGGACTGAAGAATTAATTGAAGACTTAAATACACATGGAATAAACACCAAATTAACTGGAGGTGAAACTGCTGATGTTGGAGATTTAGTACGTACAATTATTGTTGATTCAACAGTTATAGGCAGAATTAAAAGATCTGATGTGATTGATAATTCAAATATAGATGAGGGCAATGTTATTGTTGGATTATCATCGTTTGGTCAAGCAACTTATGAGGATCAATATAATAGTGGGATAGGAAGTAATGGATTAACATCGGCAAGACATGATGTATTTAATAAAATTTTAGCAGAAAAATATCCAGAAAGCTATGATCCATTGGTTCCAGATGATCTAGTATATTCTGGATCTATAAGTTTAGATCAAGTATTCGATGATGTTGATTTAGATGCTGGCAAATTAGTTTTATCTCCGACAAGAACTTATGCTCCAATAATAAAATCAATATTGGAAGAATGTGACAGAAAATTAATTAGAGGAATTGTTCATTGTAGTGGAGGAGCACAAACAAAAATTCTTCATTTTATTTCCAAAAACTTACATGTAATTAAGAACAACATGTTTGATCCACCAATGCTTTTTAGACTGATTCAAAATGAATCTAAAACAACTTGGCATGAAATGTATAAGGTTTTTAATTGTGGTCACAGAATGGAGTTATATGTAGACCCCAAAATTGCAGATGAAATAATTAGCATTTCTGAGAGATTTAATGTTAAGGGTAGAATTATTGGAAAAGTTGAAAAATCAAACTCAAAGAAGCTAACAATTAAATCTCAATTTGGGGATTTTCAATATTAGTTGATGGCAAAATCTCTCTCCATAATTTATTGTATTTTTACAATTCAAGAATTTTGATGTGTTAGAAAAATTAGAAAATCTCGAAAATCGATTTAAAGAATTAAGTGATTTGATGATTAAACCAGAAATTTTATCAGATCAAAAACAGTACATTCAGCTTTCTAAAGAATATAAGGAATTAAAAAAAATTATTGATAAGGGACAAGTATATAAATCTATAATCTCTAATATTTCTGAAGCTCAAGAAATAATTTCAAATGAAAACGATAAAGAGATGTTGGAGATTGCAAAAATTCAATTGAGTGAATCTAAAGATGAATTATCAAAATGTGAAGAAGAATTGAAGTTATTGTTAATTCCTAAGGATCCTGATGATTCAAAGAATGTAGTAATGGAAATTAGGGCTGGAACTGGTGGAGATGAAGCAAGTATATTTGCAGGAGATTTATATAGAATGTATTTAAAATATAGTGAAAGCAAAGGTTGGAAAGTAAATTTGGTTGATTTTAATGAAGGAACATCAGGAGGTTATAAGGAAATAATTTTTGATATTAATGGAGAGGAAGTATATGCTAACTTAAAATTTGAAGCAGGTGTACATAGGGTGCAGAGAGTTCCTCAGACTGAGACTCAAGGAAGAGTTCATACCAGTGCTGCTACGGTTATTGTTTTACCCGAAGCAGAAGAATTTGATGTTGATTTAAATATGCAGGATGTAAGAGTTGAAAGAACTACATCAACAGGTCCTGGAGGTCAATCTGTGAATACTACATATTCTGCTATAAAACTTCATCACGAACCATCAGGGATTATTGTTAGCTGTCAAGATCAAAAATCTCAACACAAAAATTTAGATAAAGCTTTAAAAGTTTTAAGGGCTAGACTATATGAATTGGAAGTAGAAAAAAGACGTTCTGAAGAATCCTTAAAAAGAAAGAGTATGGTATCTTCTGGCGATAGAAGTGCAAAGATTAGAACATATAATTATCCTCAAGGAAGAATTACAGAGCATAGAATAGGATTGACATTGTATGATTTACCAAAAGTAATAAATGGAGATATTCAGAAGATTATTGATGAATTAATGTTAGCTGAAAATTCAGAAATATTAAATTCAAGTAACTAATCAGCAATAATGGAAGTATTAGAAATAGTTAATCAAATTAAATCAAAAAGATCATTTTTATGTGTAGGTCTTGATGTTGATTTAGATAAAATTCCAAAATTTTTACTTGACAGAGATAATCCAATTTTTGAATTTAACAAATCAATTATTGATTCTACAAACATGCACTGCATTGCATATAAGCTTAACATAGCTTTTTATGAAGCATATGGTATTAAGGGTTGGAAAGCTTTAGAGAAAACAATTAATTATATAAACAATAATTATCCTGAGATTTTTACAATTGCTGATGCTAAAAGGGGAGATATTGGAAATACAAGTAAAATGTATGCCAAATCTTTTTTCGAAAAATTAAATTTTGACAGCATTACTGTAAATCCATATATGGGCAGGGATTCCGTTGAGCCATTTTTAGAATATAAGGACAAGAACACTATTATATTAGGACTAACCTCAAATGAAGGATCAAAAGATTTACAATTAATACCAAGTGCAAATGAGTATGTTTTTATGGATTTGATCAAATCTTCAAAGACCTGGAATAATTCAAAAAATTTAATGTATGTCATTGGTGCTACAAAGACAGAATATTTGGAAGAAATCAGAAAAATAATTCCAGATAATTTCCTGCTAATTCCTGGGGTTGGTGCTCAAGGAGGTAATCTAAAGGAGGTCTGTAAAAAAACCATTAACCAAAACGTAGGTATTATTATAAATTCTTCAAGAGGCATTATATATTCAGGCAATGATGAGAATTTTGATCAAGCAGCTGCTAAACAGGCAATAATACTGAAAAATCAGATGGAGGAAATATTAATTGATTCTAAATTGATTTAGAATGGGAAATCATCACGATCATCATCATTCATCAGATAATATAAAAGTTGCATTTTTTTTAAATTTTGCATTTACTATTTTGGAGATAATTGGAGGTCTTTACGTAAATAGTATTGCGATTATCTCGGATGCAATACATGATTTAGGAGATACAATTTCTTTGGGTACTTCATGGTATTTGGAAGAAAAATCTCATCAGAAATCTAACAAGAAGTTTTCTTTTGGATATAAAAGGTTTTCTCTTTTAGGCGCTCTTATAAATAGTGTCATACTAATTATTGGCTCTTTATATGTAATAAATGAAGCGGTTGGTAGAATTCTTGAACCTGAGCATACAGATGCAAAGGGGATGATCTTTTTTGCTATAATTGGAGTATTAGTTAATGGATATGCTGCTTGGAAATTAAGTGGTGGAAAAACTATGAACGAAAAAGTAGCTTCTTGGCATTTATTAGAAGATGTTCTGGGTTGGGTTGCTGTTTTAGTTGTGGCAATAATATTAAATTTTAAGGATATTCATTATCTAGATCCAGCATTATCTCTTTTAATAACAGCTTACATTTTATGGAATGTAATTATTAGACTTAAACAGACTCTGTTTATCTTTTTACAAGGAGTTCCTGAAGAATTAGATATAAATGAAATTGAATCAAAAATTCTAAACATTGACTTTGTAAATTCAATTCATCATATGCATATATGGTCATTGGAGGGAGAACATAATGTATTTACTGCTCATATTAAGATAGATGATAACTCAAATTTAAATAATTTTAAAAAGGTAAAATCTGATGTGAAGAATATTTTGAAGGAATATAAATTTGAGCATTATACGGTTGAAGTTGAATTTAATGATGAAAATTGTGATTTAGATGATAATTAATTTACTTAGACTTTTAAGAAAAAATATACTGATTGGCTTCATTTTATGTGCTACTATTCTTTCTTGCTCAGAATATAAGACAACAAGCAATAATAATTTTATCACAGTTTTAGGAATAGCTCAGGATGCAGGATATCCGCATATTGGATGTAAAAAAGATTGTTGTAATAAAAATATAGGAGATAATAAATACTATGTAACTAGTATTGGACTTACCGATATTGAGAATGACAAGTATTATTTATTTGAAGCTACACCTGATATTGGTGAGCAAATCAAATATTTAAAAAGCGGTGTTTCAAATAAAAAATTGATTGATGGAATATTATTAACGCATGCACATATAGGCCATTATTCTGGATTAATGTATTTAGGAAGAGAGGCTCTAGGAGCTAATAGAATTCCAATTTATGTTATGCCACGAATGAAAAACTTTTTAGAGGGCAATGGCCCTTGGAGTCAATTGGTTTCATTAGATAATATTGATTTGAAGGAAATAAATCATAATCAAAACATTCAATTATCAAATGACTTAATAGTAATACCTTTTAATGTTCCTCATCGAGATGAATTTTCCGAAACTGTTGGGTATAAGATAATAGGGAAGAATAAGTCGGCACTTTTTATTCCTGATATCGACAAATGGGATCTGTGGAGAAAAAGTATTGTAGAGGAGGTCAAATCTGTTGATTATGCATTTTTAGATGCTACTTTTTTTAGTGGAGATGAAATTAATAGATCTATGAAAGAAATCCCCCATCCTTTTGTTTTAGAGACTATAGAAATTTTTATGGATGAAGATTTAAGCACAAAAAATAAAATCCATTTCATACATTTTAATCATACTAATCCATTATTGAATCAAAAAATAAATCTTAGAGATAGTATATTAAAATTAGGATTTAATTTTGCAAAGTTTGGTGATAAATACAATTTGTAGATAAAAAAAATTACCTTTATTCTTTAATACAATTTTAATATTATGGAAAATCAATGTTCATGCACATGTGAGGCTTGTGTAAACGGTGATTGCACGAATTGCTCTTGTGAACAATGTTCTTGTGAAGAATGTTGCTGTAAATGATACGTTTGGTGAATCAGGAACACCTGCTGCCAATTAGTTTCTTCTTTAATTTATTCTCTTTTTATTTCATCCATTAAGAATTTTTCCCATCCTGGAGTAGAAGATTTTTCTTCATCAACAATTTTTTTAGCATCATCAAGTAGTTGTCTGGCATCAAAAATTATTCCATCTTTTATTGTATACTTGATACCTCCAACTCTTATCGCCTCATTGTTATCATTAATTTTTATATCACCTGTTGCATAAAGATATTTCAGGTTTTTAAGAGGATTTTCTTCCATAATTATCATATCAGCATATTTTCCAACCTCAATAGTTCCTATTTCTTTTTCCATACCAATTGCTTCAGCAGCATGAAGGGTAGCTGCCCTTATAACTTCCATAGGATGAAACCCTGATTCTCTAATAAGTTCTAGTTCTTGGATGTATCCAAAACCATAAAGATTATACATATAACCTGAGTCAGCCCCAGCAGTAACTCTACCACCTCTATTTTTATATTCATTAATAAATG
>CAZXST010000033.1:0-8919 GCA_964643205.1 uncultured Flavobacteriaceae bacterium
ACCAGAACCTGAACCAGAACCTGAGCCTGAGCCAGAGCCTGAACCAGAGCCAGAACCTGAGCCAGAACCTGAACCAGAACCTGAAGAAGAAGTCAAGGAAGGATTTTTTAAAAGAATTTTTTCCAGAAAGAAGAAAGAAACATTAGATAAGGGTTTAGAAAAAAGTAACACCTCGTTTTTATCTAAATTAAATAAACTAGTTACAGGAAAATCAAAAATTGATGCTAGTGTTTTAGATGAACTTGAAGAAGTTTTAATTACTAGTGATGTAGGGGTTAACACTACAATAAAAATAATTGAAAGAATAGAGGAAAGAGTTGCTAAAGATAAGTATAGTACTACCAAAGAATTAAACAATATTTTAAAGGAAGAAATAGCACGACTGCTATCTGAGAACAGCAATGGTGAATCCGTTGATTTCTCTATTCCTAAAACCAATGGCCCATACGTTATTATGGTTGTCGGAGTTAATGGGGTAGGTAAAACAACTACTATAGGAAAACTAGCAAATCAGTTTAAATTGAAGGGATTAAATGTTGTTATTGGAGCAGCGGATACTTTTAGGGCTGCTGCAATTGATCAATTAAATATATGGGCTGAAAAAGTAGATATTCCTATAATTAAACAAGAAATGGGAAGTGATCCAGCATCTGTTGCTTTTGATACTCTTAGTTATGCTAAATCAAATAAAGTTGATGTAGTATTAATTGATACAGCTGGAAGATTACACAATAAGATTAACTTAATGAATGAATTAAGTAAAATAAAGAGAGTAATGCAAAAAGTTGTAGAAAATGCTCCTCATGATGTATTACTTATCTTAGATGGTTCTACGGGTCAAAATGCTTTTCAACAAGCAAAAGAGTTTACTAAAGCAACTGAAGTTACCTCTTTGGCAATCACAAAATTAGATGGAACTGCTAAAGGAGGTGTTGTAATTGGAATTAGTGAGGAGTTTAGTATTCCTGTAAATTATATTGGAGTGGGCGAAGGAGTTGATGATCTACAAGTATTCAATAAATTTGAATTTGTAGATTCATTTTTTAAATAGGATTCCTTGAGAACAAAATCTTCAGATAAGAATATCATAAATATTATTACACTTGGATGTAGTAAAAACATATATGATAGTGAAGTTTTAATGGGTCAACTTAAAGCCAATAAAAAGAAGGTAGTTCATGAAAAGAAAGGAAATATAGTTGTTATTAATACTTGTGGATTTATTAATAATGCTAAAGAAGAAAGTATAAATACTATTCTTGAGTATGTAGATAAGAAGAAAAGTGGAGAAATTGATAAAGTCTATGTTACTGGATGTCTAAGTGAAAGATATAAATCTGATCTATCTAAGGAAATTCCAGATGTTGATCATTATTTTGGAACTACCGAGATGCCTAATCTACTTAAAGAACTTGGTGCTGATTATCTTCATGAATTAGTTGGGGAAAGATTAACAACTACACCAAAAAATTATGCATATTTAAAAATTTCAGAAGGTTGTGACAGAACTTGTAGTTTTTGTGCAATTCCATTAATGAGAGGAAAACATAAAAGTAGACCAATTGATGAGATATTAATAGAGGCCAATAAATTAGCAGAAAAAGGTGTTAAAGAGTTGATTCTAATTGCTCAAGATCTGACATTTTATGGTCTAGATATATATAAAAAAAGAAATTTATCAGAGCTTTTGAAGTATTTAGTTAAGGTTAATGGAATTAAATGGATAAGGTTACATTATGCATTTCCAACAGGATTTCCATTGGATATATTAGAGGTTATAAAATCAGAATCAAAAGTCTGCAATTACATTGATATACCACTTCAACATATATCTGATAGAATTTTAAAAAGTATGAGAAGAGGTGGTTCTAAAAAAAAGATTAATGCTTTAATTGAAAAAATAAGGAATAAAGTTCCTGGAATTTCAATTAGAACTACAATAATAGTTGGTTATCCTGGAGAAACAGATTCAGATTTTAGTTTATTGAAAGATTGGGTAAAGGAAATAAAATTTGATAGACTAGGATGCTTTACATATTCTCATGAGGAAAATACTCATGCTTATAATTTAATTGATAATGTTCCAGAGGATATAAAAAGAGAACGTGCAAACGAAATAATGGAGATTCAATCTGAAATTTCTTGGGAATTAAATCAGAAAAAAATTGGTAAAGAATTAGATGTTATAATTGATAGGAAAAGGGGCAATTACTTTGTAGGGAGGACTGAATTTGATTCCCCTGACGTTGATAATGAAGTTCTAATTGATGCAAGAGATACTTACTTAAAAGTAGGGGAGTATATAAAAGCTAAAATTATTGATGCTTCAGATTTTGACCTTTATGCTAACGTAATAAAATAAGGGGTATTATTAATCAACAAAAAATATTGAATTAACAAAAAATAATTTTCCATTTTCCCAGAAACTTCTAAAAAGAGGGTTGTCAGCAAAATATACAATATTTCCTTTACCAAAAGTTTCATGACCAAATATCATAGAATTTTCTAATTTTTTTAGAGCATTTTTTCCACTGAACCCTGATACCGGTTTAGGATTGGTTTTTATAACACCAACATTATTACCATTTTTCATTAATTCATATGAACTGGATCCAATTTTAAGAGAATAATAAGTTTTTGGATATCCATAAGCCATTGGATGTGTGTTATCCAATTCCACTTTAAAGATTGCACCAGAGATCATATTATTAATTCTATTTCTTCTTTTATCACTATAACTAATATAGCCTTCATCCCATAATAAGATATTTTCTTCAGTTAAATCTCTGTTATTTGTCTTGGATTTTAGTTTAAAACTCTCGTTGTTACTAAATATATTAAGAGCTTTACTGAATGCTATTATTTTACCTCCATCTCTTATCCATGATTCTATTTTTTCTATATTTTTTTTGTTTTTAATTGAAAAATAATAACCATCAGGTATAATTAAAACATCAAATTCATCAATATTTGTTCTGTTAAATTTATTTATGTTTAAATGAGTTAGAGGATAATTTATTTCTTGTTCGAAAAAGTACCATATTGCACCATAATTTAATGATGAAACTCTATCTCCAGATCCATCTCCTGATAATATAGCTACATTTTTATTTTTTATTAAGTCTATAGATGATGAACCTAAATCAGGTCCTTCTTCAGACATTCCAGAATAAATTGGATATAGCTTTCTATTATGGTTATTTGCTATGTCAATAACTTGGTTAAACATGGTTTGACTTTTTTGATCTCCTTTATATATAATTAAAGATCCGGGACTATATCTAGTACTATTGTTTACAAATTCACTTTTATTAAATCTAACTTTTAAATTCATTACTAATAGATCCGTCAAAAACTTAGCATCTTTTAAATGATTCCATTTAACTCCATATGCTATTGCCATATTATCAATAGTATTTTTCTTAAACAATTTCTCATATTTTCCTGAAGGAATATCTTTGTTAGTTACATAGGCTTCTAATCCATATGCATACGGTAGGCTCCATGCTGTTATATCATATGTTATGGAGTCACTAAGTTTGGCATTTTTCTCAAAAAGAACATCAACTAATTTTCCTTTGGGCTGATCATTTGATATTATTAGATCGGAAGCATTTGTTTGTATATTTTCATTTTTGTTAGACTTATAACTATATGCTGATGTTTTATGCTGTTTCCCATAAGAATATGTTATTTCATGTGCATCTAATAGTTTCTTTAATGTTTGGATTTTATTAGTATTCCCCTTAAGAATGTAATTATTAGTCTTTGATCTATTATTGAAATACAATTTGAATTCATCATTTAGCCTTTTTGCATTAATAGATGAAATTTCAACTGTTGATATTCCAGTTGTTGTATGGTGATTAATTCTATCAACTAGTGTTAAAACTTTATTTTCAGAATTTAAAATCCCTAAACCAGCAACACCTCCACCTGCTTTTTCATAGGTCATTCCAATAGCCCCTAAATATGTTGGATACGTATCTCCATAGCTTGGATAAAGTAGATCAAAGGTTTCTTTTGTAAAATATAACCATCCGTTTTGGTCAAAATATTTTGCATTATTTTTGCCAATTTCTTTTTGAAAATCTCGCTGCCATTTAGATATAATTTCATGATAGGGCTCAACTGCTGGAGCAAAATAGTAAGGCTCATTAATTCCCTGCTCATGATAGTCTACATGAACATGCGGAAGCCATTTATTATACATTTTTAGTCTTGATTTAGACTCAATTTGTGTAATCCAAGCCCAATCCCTATTTAGATCATATAAATAATGATTTGCTCTTCCTCCAGGCCAAGGCTCATCATGTTCTCTGGATTTATAATTTGTATTAAAAGGTAGGCTAACAGCTTGATTATACCAATTTGCATATCTGTCCCTACCATCAGGATTGATACAAGGATCAATAATAACTATAGTGTTTTCTAGTAATTTTGAATGTTCTGTTAGAAGAAGATGAAGAGTTTTCATAGATGCTTCTGTTGATGAAGATTCATTTCCATGTACGTTATAACTCAACCATACAATTGCTATATCTTTATTTAATGTAGAAGATACACGATCAATAACTCCAGCATTACTTAAATTATTTTTTCTTATTAAATCAATATTCTTGATATTCTCCTTTGATGAAATATAAGTTAAATACAGAGGTCTTCTTTCATAGGTTTCCCCATATTTTTCCATTATTACATTTTCTGGTAATTTGTTTGATACGTAGTCAAAATAGTCTACTACCTGGCTATGTCTAGAAAATTGTGTTCCAATTTCATACCCAAGATATTCACTTGGAGATTGAATATTCTGAGAAAAAGTTTGAATATTAATAAGCAGGAATAATATGATAGAATTATAGAATAGCCTCATAACGTATGTTTAGTTTTTGTTAAGTAGACAAATATATAAAGAAAACTAATTATATTTACTTTATATATGGTAGTAAAGGAAATCAATTATAATGAAACATCATATTTTAGCCCACTTTTTTGTGATTATATAAATAATGAACCAAAACTAAAAAGCTTTTATAATTTATATCCTTCAATTGATAATTTCAAAAAACAAATTGATCAAAAAAAGTCAGAATACAAAGATAAAAACAGAGAAATCCTATATGATGTAATTAAACAGCAGTATAAAGGCGTTAATTGTTCTAATGAGTTTAACTCAATCTTAGAATCAATTAAGAAAAAAAATACATTTACTATTACAACGGGACATCAGTTAAATTTGTTTACAGGACCTATTTATTTTCTTTATAAAATACTTACTACAATAAATTTATGTGATGAATTAACTCAGAAGTATCCAAAATTTAATTTCATACCTGTTTATTGGATGGCAACTGAAGATCATGATTTTAAAGAGATTAACCATTTTAACTTTGAAAACTCCAAAATTGAATGGAGAAGTGATCAGACAGGAATTGTTGGTGAATTTTCAACCAGTAAATTAAATACAGTCATAGATGAGATAAAAAGAATTTTTCCTGATAATAAAAATTCAAATGAATTAATTAGTTTGTTTAAAAATGCGTATTTAAAATCTGATTGTTTATCAGATGCTACAAGAAATTTTGTTCATTTGTTATTTAGAAAATATAACTTATTAATTATAGATGGAAATCATAAAGATTTAAAAAATTCATTCAGAGATTTCATAAAGAAGGAGGTTAAGGATAGCTTTATAAAAAAATCATCTTTATCAACTATAAAAAAGTTAAGGAAATTAGATTATAAAGTTCAAGCACATACTAGAGATGTTAACTTATTTTATATTGATAGGAATGAAAGAAAAAGAATTATAAAGGAAAAGAATTATTTCTTGATTGAAGGAAGTAAGAATAAATTGGAAGAAAAAAATATTATAGATTCAATTGAAAATAATCCTGAAAAATTTTCACCAAATGTTTTGTTTAGAACAATTTATCAAGAATATTTATTGCCAAATTTATGTTATATTGGTGGACCAGCAGAGGTTGCTTATTGGCTTCAACTAAAAAAATCTTTTGAGAGTTTTAAAATAACTTTCCCAATTTTATTAAACAGAAATTCTGTTTTATTAATTTCTTCCAGAGAGATAAAAAAATTAAAAAAATTAAATATTGATATTAAAGATATTTTTTTAGATATAGATAAATTAACAACAATAAAAACTAATCAATTTTCAGAATTGAATATTGATTTTTCAGAATTAAGGAATATTCTAACCAATCAGTTTAAATATTTATTTGATATTGCATCCAAAACAGATTATTCTTTTACAGGAGCAGTTAAAGCACAGGAGAAAAAACAATTAGATGGAATTGATAATTTGGAAAAAAAGCTATTAAATGCTCAAAAGAAAAAGTTTTCAAATCAAATATCAAGGATTACAGAATTAAGGAAGGAATTATTTCCAAATAACACTTTACAAGAAAGGAAAGTTAATTTTTCAGAATATTATTGTGAATACGGATATAAAATTATAGATATATTAAAGGATAATATTAAGCCTTTAAACAAGAGATTTTCAGTAATTGAAATTAGCTAAATATTATAATTTTATTCTTTTTATTTTATAAAATCTATTTCTATTTTTACACATGGAAAATAATGTATTGATTGTTGATTTTGGATCTCAGTATACTCAATTGATTGCTAGAAGAGTAAGAGAACTAAATATATATTCTGAAATACATCCATTTGACAAAATCCCTTCAGACTTAAATAGATATAAAGCAATAATTTTATCAGGAAGCCCATATTCTGTTGGGGATAAAAACTCCCCTATGATAGACTTTGATCTAATAATAAATAGTAAACCAGTTCTTGCAGTTTGTTATGGAGCTCAGTTGATAGCAAAACAAAAAGGAGGTTTAGTTTTACCTTCAAATATTAGAGAATATGGTAGAGCAAACTTAGATTATATTAGCAGTGATAATTACATATTTGATAATATTAACAAGGGAAGTCAAGTTTGGATGAGTCATGGTGATACAATAAAAAATCTTCCAAATAATTCTACTTTATTAGCAAGTACTTCCGATGTTGAAAATGCAGCATTTAAAATTAATGATAAGGATATTTATGGACTTCAATTTCATCCTGAAGTCTATCATACAACAGATGGAAAAAAAATATTAGAAAATTTTCTTTTAAAAATTTCAAAATTAAAACAAGATTGGACACCTGATTCATTTATTGATCAAACAGTGTCATTTCTTAAGTCTGAACTTAAAACTGATAAAGTAATTTTAGGTTTATCTGGTGGAGTCGATTCAACTGTAGCTGCAGTATTATTAAATAAAGCAATTGGGGACAATTTGCATTGTATTTTTGTAAATAATGGTCTTTTAAGAAAAAATGAGTTTGAAGATGTCTTAGATCAATATAATGGAATAAATCTAAATGTAATAGGTGTAGACTATTCCTCAAAATTTTATAAAGCTTTAAGAGGTATAGAAGATCCTGAATTAAAGAGAAAACAAATAGGGAAGGTGTTTATTGATGCTTTTAATTTTGAGTCTAAAAAAATTAAAAATGTAAAATGGTTAGCTCAGGGAACAATTTATCCTGATGTTATTGAAAGTATTTCAGCTACTGGAGGCCCTTCAGCTACTATTAAAAGTCATCACAATGTCGGAGGATTACCAAGTTATATGAAATTAAAAGTTGTAGAGCCATTAAAATTATTATTTAAGGATGAGGTGAGAAGGGTAGGTCATCATCTAAAGATTAATCCAGAAATATTAGGAAGACATCCTTTTCCAGGACCAGGACTTGGAATTAGAATTTTAGGTGAGATAAATTCTGAAAAAGTTAAAATATTACAAGAAGTTGATAGCATTTTTATTAATTCATTAAAACAAGAAGGGTTATATGATAAGGTTTGGCAAGCTGGAGCTATGTTATTGCCTATAAAAAGTGTAGGAGTAATGGGAGATGAGAGAACTTATGAAAGATGTGTTGTTTTAAGAGCTGTTGAAAGTACTGATGGAATGACTGCAGATTGGGTTAATTTGCCCCATGATTTTCTTCAAAATGTTTCAAATAAAATAATTAATAGAGTTAAAGGTGTAAACAGAGTTGTTTACGATATAAGCTCAAAACCACCGGCAACTATAGAATGGGAATAAGAAATTTAAATAGGGGAATATTTTTCTTTTTAATTGCATTAATGTTTGTGAATTATACTCAATCACAAACAGACTTTATAATTCATAAGGTTAGAAAAAATCAAGATATAGAGAAAATTGCAATGATTTATGATGTTGATATAAATGTTATTTTAGAATTTAACCCAAACACAGAAATAAAAAGAGGGGTTAAACTAAAAATTCCTAGAATATTTAATGAAAATAAAGAAGAACTAAAAACAACAGAAATTCAAGAAATATTTAAGAGTGAGGCTAATTTAAATTATGATTCTTTAATTGAGAACATTATTGATTATGAAAAAAAGAAGATTGCAGTTATGTTACCGTTTAGAACTAAAAATATAAATTTTGATTCTATAGAGGATTCAAGAGAAATTATCAAAAATGACAAGCTTTTAAATATATCACTTGATTTTTTGTTTGGAATTGAGATGGCAGTTGATTCATTTTCAAAATTTGGGATTGATGTTGAAGTTAAAATTTTTGATACAGGAGCGAATCGAAATATAATTCATGAATTAATTAAAAAACATGATTTTTCTTCCTATGATCTAGTAATTGGTCCTTTAACTTCAAATGCTTTTAACTATGTTTCAAACTCAATAAGCAATTCCAATGTAAAAATTGTTTCCCCACTAAGTAAGACTGATTTAGAAAATGAAAATGTTATACATACAATACCTAGTGATGACTTATTATTTAATAAGATAATATCATTTGTTGAGAGTGATACAGTTCCTTCACAAAAATTTATAATTGCTGATTCTTATAATAA
>CAZXST010000034.1:0-5303 GCA_964643205.1 uncultured Flavobacteriaceae bacterium
AATTCTTACAATCTTTAGTGAATAAAACTAGATAAGTTTAACTAAATTTACTATTTTCAAAAACATTTTAAAGCTCAGAGAAAAAATATGATTTTTCCAGAATACAAAAAATTAGATTTATCCAATATAGCACTAGACATTCTGTCTTACTGGGATAAGAATGATATTTTTAAAAAATCTGTTTCTAATGCAGAAGGAAAAACTCCTTATATTTTTTATGAAGGGCCACCATCAGCAAATGGACTCCCAGGTATTCACCATGTTTTAGCAAGAACTATCAAGGACATTTTTTTAAGGTATAAAACAATGAAGGGATATCAAGTAAAAAGAAAAGCAGGATGGGATACACATGGGCTGCCAGTTGAATTAGGCGTGGAGGATAGTCTTGGTATTTCAAAGGAAGATATTGGAAATAAAATTAGTATTGAAGACTACAATAACTCCTGTAAAGATGCCGTAATGAAATATACGGATATATGGAATGACCTTACTAAGAAAATGGGTTATTGGGTAGACATGGAAGATCCATATATTACCTATGACTCAAAATACATGGAAACTGTTTGGTGGTTAATAAAACAGATTTATAATAAGGACTTAATGTATAAAGGATATACAGTTCAGCCTTATTCTCCTAAGGCTGGGACAGCAATTAGTTCTCATGAATTGAATCAGCCAGGCACATATCAAGATATGACGGACACTTCTGTAACTGCTCAGTTTAAAATTATTGATCAAAATCTCCCTGACTTTTTAGATAATGGAGAAGATATTTATTTATTAGCCTGGACAACTACTCCTTGGACATTACCAAGTAACACAGCACTTACAGTTGGTTCTAAAATAGAATATACTTTAATTAAAACATTTAATCAATATACATACGAGTCTATACAAGTAATATTAGCGACAGATTTGATTGATAAGCTATTTTCAGGAAATTATTTTGAAATCAACCATGAATCAGAGTTATTAGAATTTGAATCTAATTCAAAGAAAATACCTTTTTTTATATCAAATAAATTTCTTGGAAAAGATCTTTTAGATATTAAATATGAACAATTATTAAAATATGCTTTACCTGCTGAAAATCCTGAAAATGCATTTAGAATTATCCATGGAGATTATGTAACTACAAGTGAAGGAACTGGCATTGTTCATACAGCTCCCACATTTGGTGCAGATGATGCATTAGTAGCAAAACAAGCAAAGCCTCAGATTCCGCCTATGTTAGTAAAAGATAAAAATGGAGATTTGGTTCCATTAGTTGACTTGCAGGGGAGATTTATATCTGAAATGAAGGAACTTTCAGGAAAATATGTAAAAAATGAATATTATGATTCTAAAAAAATTCCTGAAAAATCTGTAGATGTTGAAATTGCTATAAAATTAAAAAAGGAAAATAGAGCTTTTAAGGTTGAAAAATATAAACATAGTTATCCTAATTGCTGGAGGACTGATAAACCAATCTTATATTATCCAATTGATTCTTGGTTTATTAAAACCTCAAAAATTAGCGATTCTATGGTCAAATTAAATAGAGAAATAAATTGGAAACCAAAATCAACAGGCGATGGTAGATTTGAAAAATGGTTAGAAAATGTAAATGATTGGAATTTATCTAGATCCAGATTTTGGGGCATACCATTACCAATTTGGAGAACTGAAAGTGGATCTGAAGAAATATGCATAGGTTCGGTAAAGGAATTAAAGGAAGAAATCAAAAAATCTGTTGATAGTGGTGTTATGTCTGAAGATATTTTTTCAGATTTTGAATCAGAAAATTATTCTGAGGAAAATTATAATAAGATAGATTTACATAAACATGTAGTAGACAAAATTGTTTTAGTCTCAAATACTGGAGAAAAAATGTTTAGGGAAACTGATTTAATTGATGTTTGGTTTGATTCAGGAAGTATGCCCTATGCTCAATGGCATTATCCTTTTGAAAATAAGGACTTAATTGATAAAAATAAATTTTATCCAGCTGATTTTATTGCCGAGGGAGTGGATCAGACTAGGGGATGGTTCTATACACTTCATGCCGTTAGTGCATTAGTTTTTCAGTCATACGCATATAAGAATGTTATTTCAAATGGTCTTGTTTTAGACAAGGATGGTCAAAAAATGTCCAAGAGATTAGGTAATGCGATTGATCCATTTAAAACATTAAAGGACTATGGCCCAGATGCAACTAGATGGTATATGATATCAAATTCAAATCCTTGGGATAATCTAAAATTTGATATAGATGGTGTTGATGAGGTTAAGCGAAAATTTTTAGGAACCCTATACAATACATATTCATTCTTTTCACTATATGCGAATATAGATGGGTTTACTTTTAAGGAAAGTAAAATTAAGTATCAGGATAGACCTGAAATAGATAGATGGATTTTATCTGAATTAAATTCATTAATAGAAAGAGTTGATGAACTATATAGTGATTATGAGCCAACAAGAGCAGCAAGAGCAATTTCAGAATTCGTTATTGAATATTTAAGCAATTGGTATGTGAGATTGAGTAGAAGAAGATTTTGGAAAGGTGAATATGAGGCAGACAAAATATCTGCATATCAAACCCTATATACAGTTTTATTGAATATTTCTAAAATTTCTGCTCCAATTGCTCCATTTTTTATGGATAAACTTTATCAAGATTTGACAAAAAATGTTTTAAATAATAATGCAGAAAGTGTCCATTTGGATTTATTTCCTAAAGCAAATCTTTCATTAGTAGATAAAAAATTAGAAGAGAAAATAAAATATGCACAAAAAATATCGTCTCTTACATTGTCTTTAAGAGCTAAGGAAAAGATAAAAGTAAGGCAGCCGTTAAATAAAATAATGATTCCTGTTAATAACAGTGAAAAGAAAAAGCAAATCTCCGCAGTTTCAGAGTTGATAAAAAGAGAGGTTAATGTTAAACAAATCGAATTTATTGAGGGGAAATCCGATTTATTAGTAAAAAGTATTAAACCAAATTTTAAAAATTTAGGTCCACGATTTGGAACCCAAATGAAGGAAATTGCCTCTATAGTTGCAAAATTAACACCAGAACAAATTCAAAACTTAGAAGCAACATCTAAAATTGATTTAATAATTAACAAAAAAAATGTTACTTTCGATGTCACGGATTTTGAAATCTTTTCAAATGACATTGAGGGATGGCTGGTGGCGCACGATGGGAACATTACGGTAGCCTTAGATATAACTATAGATGAGGATTTAATTGATGAAGGAATTTCTAGGGAATTAATCAGTAGAATACAAAATATTAGAAAAATATCTGGTTTTGAAGTTACTGATAGAATTAAAATTGTTATCCTTCAAAACACTAGAATTGCTAGAGCAGTAGAAAAGAATATTGATTATATCAAATCTGAAACATTAGCAAATTCTATTGATTTGAAAAAGAATTTAGAAAATGGAACAGAAATTGAATTTGATAAGATTAAAACAAAAATTTTTATAACTAAAGAATGAAAATATGGGATCAGCATTAAGTACAAGATATTCAGATAAAGATTTGGAAAGATTTAAGAAGTTAATTTTAGTTAAAATTGAGAAGGCAAAGCATGATCTTGAATTAATAAAAAGTGCATATATGAATGATCATAATAATGGCACTGAAGATACAGCTCCTACCTTTAAAGCTTTTGATGAAGGGAGTAGTGTTATGAGTAAGGAATCAAATTCGCAACTTGCATTAAGACAAGAGAAGTTTATTAGAGATTTGAAAACTGCATTGATCAGAATAGAAAATAAAACTTATGGCATTTGTAGAGTAACAGGTAAATTAATTAGCAAGAAGCGACTTAAATTAGTACCGCATGCAACTTTGAGTATTGAGGCTAAAAATATGCAAAAATAAATAGCCAGTATTCTCTAATAATCCTTATAATTTTATGGATATTAAGAGTTTAAAAATTATTTCCAACAATCTTCCAACTAATCCTGGAGTTTATCAATTTTTTGATTCAAGAAATAACATTATTTATATAGGAAAAGCAAAAAATTTAAAAAAAAGAGTTAATTCATATTTTTCTAGGCAGAGCCATACAGGAAAAACAAATAAATTAATTTCTAATATCTCTTATATAAAACATATTCTTGTTAAAACTGAGTCAGATGCTTTGTTATTAGAAAATAATCTAATAAAAAAATATAAGCCTAAATATAATATTCAATTAAAAGACGGCAAATCATATCCTTGGATGTGTATAAAAAACGAGAGATTCCCTCGATTATTTATAACAAGAAAATTAATTCATGATGGGTCTGAATATTATGGCCCATATACGTCTATAAAAACAATCAATACTTTACTTGATCTAATTAATAATTTATTTCCCATAAGGTTAAGTAACTATAACTTAACTGAAAAGAAAATTAATAACAAAAAAAATAGACTTTCTCTAAGATTGTATAGAAAAGATGGACATTCAATAATTCTTGGATTTAATATTGAAGGTGAAAAGAAAACTAATGAAACTAAATTGACAGAAATTCAATATCAGAAGAATATAGATTTGGCTAGAGAAATTCTTAAGGGAAAGTTTAGCCAATTTAAAATTATAATGAGAAAAAAAATGCAAAAGTATTCAAAGAATATGCAGTATGAAAAGGCACAAGAAATCAAAGAAAAACTTATTGCACTTGAGAATTATCAGTCTAAATCTACTATAGTTAATCCAAAAATAAATAATGTTGACGTTTTTACAGTGTACTCTGAAAAGGATTATGCATATATTAATTTTTTACAAATTTGTTATGGCTCTATAGTTAGATCATATAATACAGAAATAAAAAAGAAATTTGAAGTAGATGACAAAGAAATATTAGAATTTGCAATTCTTGAAATTAGATCAAAATTTAATTCTGAATCAAGGGAAATTTATACGAATTGTAAAATTAATTTAGGTCAAAACCTAAAAGTAAGTTTGCCAAAAACTGGTGATAAAAAACAAATTGTTGATTTGTCTTTAAAAAATGCTAAACATTTTAGAATTAATCAACTTCAACAAAGAAAGCACTTGGACCCTCAGGCTCACTACCAAAGAATATTAAATCAAGTAAAAATAGATTTAAAGTTAAATAAAGTCCCTTATCATATAGAATGTTTTGACAATTCAAATCTTCATGGAACCAATCCTACATCAGCGTGTGTTGTTTATAAAAATGCTAAACCTGATAAAAAAGAATATAGGCACTTTAATATAAAGAAGGTTATTGGCCCTAACGATTTTGCAATGATGCAAGAGATAGTTTATAGAAGGTATTCTAGATTATTAGAAGAGAAT
>CAZXST010000034.1:5403-8796 GCA_964643205.1 uncultured Flavobacteriaceae bacterium
AGGATAATTCTTTTTTTATTGATAATTAATTTTAATACAATTAATTCTCAAGAATTTAAGCCATTCAAATCTGGCGAATGGTTGAAATACAAAATATCATATAGCGGATGGTTTAAGGCAGGAGAAGCTACAATGTTCTTAACAAATGACACATTAGATAATAAGGAATTCTATCATGTAGTTGCTATTGGGAAGACAGTAGGCCCAATAAATTGGTTTTTTAAGGTCAATGATCGATATGAGAGTTATTTCGACAAAAAAGATACTCGCCCTTACAAATTTATTAGAAATATTAATGAGGGAGGTTATACAAAAAATCTATCAATTTATTTTGATCATAATCTAGAGAAAGCAATAATAAATAATATAAAAACTAATGAAAAAACAGAGAAAAATATAAATACTAATTCTCATGATCTAATTTCAATTATATATTATTTGAGAAGAAATTTTAATTTTAAGGATATTGATGATAATAATGAAATTACTATTAATACGTTTTTTGATTATCAGAATAATAAAATGAAGATGAAGTACTTGTTAACCGAGGTCATTAATACTACTTTTGGAAAGATTAAGTGTTTAAAAATAAAGCCTTATGTAAAGTCTGGCAGAATATTTAAGAAGAAAGAAAGTTTAACAGTATGGGTGACAGCTGATAAGAATAGAATTCCAATTAGAGTAAAAGCAGATTTAGCAGTGGGAGCAATTAGAGTTGATTTAGAGGCATTTAGTGGGTTAAATAATTCATTTGAAATACAATTTTTGTAATGGATAAATTATATGTATTAAAATATTTATTATTGATTGTATTAATTCAGTCATGTATTTTTGATTTTAATAGCACTCAAGAAATTAAACCAAATATTGAATTTGGATTTGATTTAAATAACTATAATGTATCTCGTGACACAATAAGATCTGGAGATAGTTTTGGAGAAATATTAATAAAGAAAAAAATATCATATCCCGAGATATACAAAATTGTTCAAGGGATAAAGGATTCATTTGATATTAGATGGCTTACTACTGGAAAACCATATACTATATTATCTAAAAAGGATTCATTAAGTCGTCCAATGTATTTTATTTATCAGCCTAATAAAGTAGACTATGTAGTTATAGATTTTGCAAATTTTGATTCAATAACTGCCTATAATAAAAAGAAACCTTTTAAGATTCTCAAGAAAACAACATATGGAAGTATCAATAGTAGTTTGTCTGAAACAATGGATAAAAAAGGATTGCCCTGGGAATTAATCAATCAATTATCTGATATATATGCCTGGACAATAGATTTTACCAGGTTGCAGCAGGGGGATAGATTTAAGATAATATATAATGAGAGATATATTGAGGACACAATACTAGTAGGTATAAAAAGTATAGATGCAGCTTATTTTGAACACAATAAAGAAGAATTATATGCTTTTTATTTTGTAACAGATTCTCTTAAAAGAACACCAGAATTTTATGATGAAAAAGGAAATAGTTTACAAAGAACTTTCTTAAAATCACCTGTTAAATTTAGTAATATTTCTTCCAGATATAACTTAAAAAGAAGAATAGCATATTATGGGAATAGAGTTAAGCCTCATAAAGGAACGGATTTTGCAGCTCCAGTTGGAACACCAATAATGGCAACTGCTGATGGAAGAGTAGTAAAATCTTCATACACTAGAGGTAATGGTTATTATGTAAAAATTCAGCATAATAACAAATATTCAACCCAATATTTACACATGCAAAAAAATGGCAGAATAAAACAAGGGAAATATGTCAAACAGGGAGATGTAATAGGTAAAGTTGGGATGACAGGAAATACTTCAGGGCCTCATGTATGTTACAGATTTTGGAAAAATAATAGACAGGTTGATCCATATAAACAAAAATTACCTCCAGGCAAACCAGTACCTAAAAAATTAAACACCAATTATAAAGATTATATTTTACCTTTGATGCATGAATTAGCTCAAATTGAATAATTTAGAATATATTAAATAATATAGCAAATGAAGGTAAATACAAAAGAAATTGGAGGAGAGATAACCAAAGACAATGAAACTTATGTTCTAGAAGATAATAACTTGCTTGAGCATATGACTTTGTCTAAAACTACTTTAAAACCTAATCAATCTACAAGAGGCCACTTGCATGACGACCTAGAAGAAGTCTATTTTTTTACTAAAGGAGAAGGCAAAATGGTTTTAGGTGAGGAAGAATTTGATGTAAAAGCTTCTGATATTGTACTGATTCCACAGGGAAAATTTCATCGAGTAATCAATAATAAGAATGAGTCAATAGAGTTTGTCTGTGTATTTGAGAAATATGATAGAGAGAGCGATACAGCCAAATATTGATATATTTTGAGAAAATATGTTAATAATTGTTTTCATAAGTAATTAACAGTAAAATATGGGTATTTCATTAATAATAACTATTTTTGCATAAATAAATAACTAAACTTAAATAAATTATGAAAAAATTTACTCAAAATTTATTAGTTGCCTTAGTTTTTCTTTTTTCTTTGGCAATTGTATCTCAAGAAGGTGATGATGATTCATTAGATCTTCAAGAGTTAGAGGAAGTAGTTTTAATTGGAGGTGGGGTTATTGACCTTGCTGAAGACAGAAATACTCCTGTTGCTACTTCTACGATTAAGGGGAGTGACATTCAGAAAAAGATTGGTACACAAGATATAACAATGACTCTTGTTAACACCCCTTCTATCTATGTTTCAGGTCAGGGTGGTGGTTTTGGTGACACAAGAATTGCAGTTCGTGGATTTGAACAAGACAATACAGCTTACATGCTTAATGGTCAGCCGATCAATGGTATGGAAGATGGTAAAATGTATTGGTCAAACTGGTCTGGAATGAATGATGTTGCTAGTGTAGTTCAAATCCAAAGAGGATTAGGAGCTTCCAAATTAGCTATCTCTTCTGTTGGTGGTACAGTTAACTTTGTTATGAAATCAACTGACAAAAGAGAAGGAGGATTTGCTTATGCAGGTTTTGCTAATGATAATTATCTTAAAGCCACATATTCCTATGATACTGGGAAAAAAGGTAAATGGGCAACTAGTTTCTTAATGAGTCACTGGCAAGGTGATGGTTATAATGAAGGAACTTACGGCCAAGGACAAACCTATTTCCTTTCTGTTGGATATGATGTAAACGACAAACACAGTTTAAATTTTCTTATGACTGGTGCTCCACAATGGCATGATCAAAACTTTGGAAAAAGTATTTCTAGCTATTTAGAGTATGGAAGAAAATATAATAATAACTGGGGAATGTACGGAGACACATATATGACTGAAAGAAGAAATTTCTATCACAAACCAGTGTTTAACTTAAACTGGGACTGGGATATTGATGATTCTTCAAGCCT
>CAZXST010000035.1:0-8677 GCA_964643205.1 uncultured Flavobacteriaceae bacterium
TTTATATATGCAAATCCAATACCTTTTGGTCCATGAAATTTATGTGCACTTGCAACAATAAAATCAACCTTTGTTCTTGAAAGATCTATATTATAATGACCTATAGTTTGGACTGTATCACTATGAAATAGTGCATTGTTTTCTGAACATATATTGGAGACCTTATCTAAATCAAGCATATTACCAATTTCATTGTTAACATGCATTAAACTAACTAAACATTTATCCTTAGAATTAGATAGTAACTCGTTAAGATTATCATAATCAACCATACCATTTTCATCAAGATTAACAAATGAAACTTTCACATTATAATCCTTTTCTAATTCATCAAGTGTATGAATTACAGCATGATGTTCAATTTTTGATGAAATAAAGTGTTTTATATTTAGATCTCTCGCAGCACTTCTAAGAATCAAATTATCAGCTTCAGTGCCTCCAGAAGTAAATATAATTTCAGAAGCACTAACATTTAAATGAGCTGCAATTTCTTTTCTAGATACTTCAATTAAAGATTTAGAAGGTCTACCGTAACTATGTGTAGATGAAGGATTTCCGTAGTTATTTTTTAGCACATCAACTATTTTATCAGCAACCTCATCTCTTACTCTTGTAGTTGCAGCATTATCAAAATAACATTGATAGGAAGTATTAGAAAATGTGTCCATAAAAATTAGTTAGTATATTCAATATAGTACAAATTCTCCATAGCTTCATCAATCATTGTAATGCAATAATTTAAATGATCCTTAATTAGTTTATCAGAATACCTTTTAACTGCCTTTTTTAAATCTTTCTTTAGATCTAAAAGAGCACCCATTGTAACAGATCTAATATCAGATACATCTACTTTAATTGTAGTAATATAATCACCCCATCCTGGTCTTGAAGACTGTTCATTTTTCATGATATATCCTAACCTTGAAATGTAGCTTTTTTGTAAGTTTCTTCTATAAACATCTATAGATTTATTGTTTTTTAACTCTGACCATATTCCACCCTTTAAATCACTCATCATCTCAACCAATGAATAAGAGTTTGATCCATTTAAAGCCTCATTTTCAATTATTCTTGCCATTCTCCCAAAATCAAGAACCCTATTTAAATAGCTTGATTGCATCGATCTAATTCTATTTGTAGTTCCTGCATATTCAATTTTATCTAAAATATCTTTATTAATCATCCAATAAGGAGTTTCAAATAAATGTTGATTCAAAAAAGCTACACAAGCCTTTTGATAATTTTTATCAACATGAGTATATACTGCTCCTTTTTGATCCGATGTTTTATAATATTGATAGACACCCCCAATATTAGTTGCAACATGCCCCATATATCTTCTAAACTGACCTAATACTTGTCCATACATATATTCTAACTCATCATATGTTTCACCGTCTTCAGTTGTCCATTCCATAAGCTCCGGAATAATTCTCTTAAGATTTTTTATTCCATACTCACTAGCTTTAATAGCATCATCGCCTAAATCTTCAGTTTGAGAGCTAGGATCAATACCACCACTTGGACCAAACCTATACATCATGTCATCCTCCTTATCAATAATCCATTTCTTTAATATATTCTTTTCTTCCTCCTCAGAAGCATTATGAATTGGCTTGTAGCCCCACATAACAGAAAATTTGTCGTATACTCCAACATTAGGACTTTCCCAGTGAGATGGTATTAATGCAACTCCTTCATCTCCAGGTTGAGCTATATAATTAAATCTAGCATAATCCATAATAGATGGTGCAGTTCCATATTTTTGGGTAAAAGTTGCTGATCTTAGAGAATCAACTGGAAATGCACTACTACTGCCCATATTATGAGGCAAACCTAGAGTATGACCAACCTCATGTGCACTAACAAATCGTAATAATTCACCCATTAATTCATTTTTAAATTCAATTCCTCTAGCCTCGGGATCCACCGCTGAAGTTTGTACAAAATACCAGTTTCTAAGTAATTTCATAATGTTATGATACCAGTTTATATCTGACTCAATTATTTCACCAGATCTAGGATCACTTACATGAGGGCCATTGGCATTAAGAGTGGGTGAAGCTAAATACCTAACGACTGAGTATCTAATATCTTCAGGACTCCAATCAGGATCTTCTTCTTTACTAGGGGGGTCCTTTGCTAGAATAGCATTTTTAAAACCAGCAGCCTCAAATGCTGCTTGCCAATCTTCAATTCCTTGTTTAATATATTTTCTCCACTTTTTTGGAGTTGCTCTATCAATATAATATACTATTGGTTTTTTTGGCTCAACCAATTCCCCTTTTTTAAATTTTTCAATATCTTCATCTTTAACTTCTAATCGCCATCTATCTAAATATTTTACAGTTTCTGCTTCTTGATTATCAATCCCATAATCTGTTTGACTAGTTGTAAACCACCCTACTCTTTCATCATAATACCTTCTTTTCATTGGAACTTTTGGCAATAAGATCATTGAATTATTTAAAAGCATAGAAATCTGACCATTTTTTGCCTCAGAGGACTTATACGTCTTTATATGCTTAGCTTCAACATTCATAGGAAAACTTCTAATAGATTCTATAAATGATAGTTTAGTGTCTAAGCCTGTTATTTTATTTCTCTTTCGACTTGATTGTGGATAGCCAAATGATTTTATATCCTTTTTATAGAGATCTGTAACATCAATGACTACAGAGTTTTTTTCCTTATTTTTAACTTCAATTTTAAAACTAGCAATTATAGGTTCAAAATTAGCATTTGAAACTGCCTCCTTTATTGGCAGTGAATCAGAAGCGTAATTTGAATATGAAATTTCTTTTAACAAGATGTGATTATCAAATTTCTGCCAACTTAAAACTTGCTCACTCATTTTATGACGGCTTATAGCTATTTCTTTAGGCATATTAACTATTCTTGTTACCATTAACATATCTCTACCTAGCAAGCTATCGTTTATTTCATAGTAATATTTATCCTCGACCTTATGAACATCAAATAAACCAGTATCAGTTATGGTTTTGTCATTAACAATGTCAGAATAAGTTTTTTTCTTTTTTTTCTTATCAGCTTTGTCTTCTTTAGCATCTTCAACCTTTTCATCTGTTTCTTGTGAATATGAAGTAAAGCTAAATAAGATTAGAGTAAAGAAAACAGTTAAGAATTTTGTGTAATAGTAAGTTTTCATAATAAAGTACGTGTTTTAGTAAATAATAGTTATTTTTCAAAATCTTTTAAAGTGCTTGTAATAATTTTTATACAATCTTTTAATTGCTCTTCACTGATTATCAAAGGAGGAGCGAATCTAATAATGTTTCCGTGAGTTGGTTTTGCAAGCAAACCTTTCGATGCCATTGATATACATATTCTCCATGCAGTGTCTCCACTTTCGTTATCGTTTATTACAATTGCATTTAATAGTCCTTTTCCTCTAACTAGTCTAGCAATTGAAGAGCTTTTAATGAAGTTATTAATTTCATTTCTAAAAATCTTTCCCAGCCTATCGGCATTATCAATCATGTTCTCATTTTGAATCACCTCTAATGCAGCTATAGCCACCTCACAAGCTAAAGGATTTCCTCCAAATGTAGATCCATGCTCCCCTGGTTTAATTGTTAACATTACCTCATCAGATGAAAGTATAGCAGAAACCGGGAAAACACCACCTGAAAGAGCTTTGCCAAGAATAAGTATATCTGGTTTAAAATTATGATGATCACAACATAACATCTTACCAGTTCTTCCAATACCTGTCTGAACCTCATCAGCAATAAATAAAACATTTGATTTTTGACAAAGACTAAAAGCCTTAGACAAATAATCACTATCTGGAACAATAACCCCAGCTTCTCCTTGAATAGGCTCAACCATAAAGGCTGCTACATTTGGATCTTTTAAAGCGTTTTCAAGCGCAAAAATATCGTTATATGGTATGATTTCATACCCAGGCATGAATGGACCAAACCCTGTTGTGCTAGAAGGATCAGTAGATGAGGAAATGGCTCCTAAAGTTCTTCCCCAAAAATTTCCTTCTACAAAAATTATTTTTGCCTGATTAGCAGGAACTTTCTTTACTTCATAAGCCCATTTTCTAGCTAATTTAACTGCCGTCTCCCCTCCTTCTACTCCAGTATTCATAGGTAGAACCTTATCATATCCAAATAAGCTAGTAATGTATTTCTCATATTTTCCTAGAATATTGTTATGAAAAGCTCTTGAAGTTAATGTTAATTTCTTTGATTGATCAACTAAAGCTTTAATAATGCTAGGATGGCAATGCCCTTGATTAACCGCAGAATAAGCAGATAAGAAGTCATAATACTTTTTCCCCTCAACGTCCCAAACAAACACACCCTTACCTTCTTTTAATACAACTGGCAAAGGATGGTAATTATGTGCGCCAAACTTATATTCTAAATCTATGATGTTTTGAGGAGTTAATTTATTCATTATATAAATTATAGTTTTAAATTAGCGCAAATTAATAAATTTCATTCAATAAGTTATTTAACTCTTTTGAAATTTTAATGAAGATGAAACCTAAGAACTCACCAATATTATTTTCAAGAATAAAAGTTATAGATGCTGGAGCAAAAGGCAAGAGTATAGCGAAAGCTCCAGATGGGAGAATTATATTTTTAAATGATGCTGTTCCTGGCGATATTGTAGATGTACAGGTGAATAAAAAACGTAAATCATATTATGAAGGAAAAGTGCTTAGAATAATTAAAAATTCTAGTTTTAGGATTGAGCCAAAATGTACACACTTTCAAACATGTGGGGGTTGCAATTGGCAGAACATGACTTACGAAAAACAATTAGAATATAAAGAAAAAGAAGTTATAGCTAACTTAGAAAGAATAGGGAATGTAAAACCTGCAAGAATTCTACCTATTATAGGATCAAAAAAGGACTACTATTACAGAAACAAATTAGAGTTCTCTTTTAGTAATTCAAAATGGCTAACCCGTTCAGAAATAGAATCTAACCAAGTTATTAAAAATAAGAATGCATTAGGATTTCATGTTCCTGGGATGTGGAATAAGGTTGTGGATATTGATAAATGTTGGCTACAAAAAAATCCATCTAATAGAATTAGAAAATTTATTAGAACAAACTCTATTAAAATTGGTTTAGATTTTTTTGATTATAAAAATAATATAGGGGATTTAAGAACTATGATGATAAGAACATCTACAACTGGTGAAATTATGGTTCTAATTCAGTTTTATAGAAGAAGTAAACAAATTACTATTCTTTTAGATAAATTAATAAATGAGTTTCCTAAGATTACCTCTCTTTTATATGTTATAAATAAAAAAGCAAATGACACTATTTATGACCAAAAAATCCATTGTTATTATGGGCGAGATCACATATATGAAAAGATTCTAGATTTTAAATTCAAAATAGATTCTAAATCATTCTACCAAACTAATTCTAATCAAACAAAAGAATTATATAAAATTGTGAAGAATTTTGCTAAGATCAAATCTAACGAAGTTGTTTATGATCTATATTCTGGTATTGGAACAATATCCATTTTTATTGCTAATCAGGCTAAAAAAGTTATAGGAATTGAAACTGTTAATGAGGCAGTTCTTGCAGCTAAGGAAAATTTAACATTAAATTCCATAAAAAATGTTAGTTTTTTTACTGGTGAAATTAAAAATGTACTTAACAATACTTTTGTGAAAGAAAATGGTATGCCAGATACAGTAATTATTGACCCTCCTAGATCAGGCATGCATAAAAAAGCATTAACTAATCTTCTAGGTATAGGGCCAAAAAAAATTATATACGTTAGCTGTAATAGCGCAACTCAGGCTAGAGATCTAGATTTATTTAAGGATTTTTATAAAATTGTTTGCTCTCAATCAATTGATATGTTTCCTCAGACTTATCATGTGGAAAATGTTGTACTTTTGGAAAAACGATAGATGAATTATTTTAAGCTAATAATATTAACGATGTCATTTCTTATTATAATAAGTTGTGAAAAAGATGATATTTGTCCAGATTCAACACAAACAACACCTCAGCTAATCGTTACCTTTTATGATGTTTTAGATCCTCAGCAAAGTAAAATTGTTGAGTCCTTGGCTGTTTATGCAATAAACGATTCTGAATTAATTCTAATTGAAAATATTAATGGAATAAATACGGATTCAATTGCAATTCCATTAAGAAGTGATATTGGAGTTTCAAACTTTAAATTTATCAAAAATTATTCTATTCAAAACGATATAATCTTTGGAGATCAAAATCATATATATATAGACTATGAAATATCAGATGTATTTGTTTCTAGAGCATGTGGATTCATTGCCAACTACTCTATTTTATCGCTAATCCTTGTACTCCAAGATTATCCTATTGTTGAATGGATAGGTGGATATGAAATTGTTAACCCAATAGTAACTAATGAAAATCAAGCACATGTTAAAATACTACATTAGTATAATATTACTTTTTAACTCCCATATTCTCTCATTCTCTCAGACTGAAACAGATTCTATATCATTTAAAAATAAATATGGAATACGAGTTGGTGTAGATTTAAGTAAAATTTTAAACTCTGCTTTTAGTGATGATTATGAGGGTATTGAAATAAATGCTGATTTAAGAATATTAAAAAATATCTATATCTCGTCTGAGATAGGAACAGAAAAGAAAATTGTAACTAACGACTATTTAAGCACTGAATCTAAAGGAAACTATTTAAAAGCTGGTGGAGATTACAATATGTACACAAATTGGCTAGGAATGGATAACTTGATTTATGCTGGATTTAGGGTTGGTTTTTCTAATTTCAGTCAAACAGTAAACAACTATACAATATATGATGTGAACAGCCAGACCTGGGGTCAAACCTCATCATTCATTCCAATTGTAAATGACGATCTAAATGCTTTATGGATGGAGCTTGTTATAGGAGTTAAAACAGAGGTTTTAAATAATTTGTTTCTAGGGTTTAATGTGCAGTTAAAAAATCTTATATCTGAAAAGACAAAAAACAATATTGATAATCTTTCAATCCCAGGATTTAATCGTACGTATGACAGCTCTAGTTTAGGATCTGGATTCAGCTATTCAATATCATATCTTATTCCAATTATAAAAAAATAACTACAGCTTCTTTTTAGAACCTTTATATATCTCATAATTAACAAGCTTAGACTCTAGATTAGAATTATATAGCTTTATCTTTTTTGATGGATGAAGTGCTATATGTTTTAAGCCTTCAATGTTACCAGTTATTAACCAAACATTAGAATTAGTGTAATTATTTTTTAAAGTATCTCCAATCTTTGTATACATATCCTTAATATCATATGAAATTCGTTTATCATAGGGTGGATTTAATAGAATATGAAGATTTGACTCTTCATTTTTTGAACTAGAAAAAAAATCTTTTTTTTCAACCTTAATCTCTATTTCTAATTTAGCATTTTTTATATTTTCTATTGCCTTTTTTATAACTCCACTAGAGATATCATAACCATAAATTTTATGATCAAATTTTCTTATCTTACTGATAACTGATTTTTCAATTACCTCAAATAGATCTTCATCCCAATCCTTCCATTTTTCAAAAGCAAATTCATTTCTATTTAAATTTGGAGCCATATTACATGCTATCATTGCTGCTTCAATGAGTATAGTACCTCCTCCACACATAGGGTCTAAAAAGTCAGTATCACCATTCCATTCAGACAACATAACAATTCCAGCAGCTAAAACTTCATTTATAGGCGCAACTGTACCAAAAGCTCTATATCCTCTCTTATGTAAGGATTCTCCAGAACTATCCAGTGAAACATTACAAGTATTTCTATTTATGTGAATATTAATTCTTAAATCTGGATGTTTTAACTCAACATCTGGTCTTTTCTTAAATAAATCTCTAAAACGATCAACAACAGCATCTTTAACTTTTTGTGATACATACTTTGAATGATTAAAGAGTTGAGAATGGAATACAATGGAGTTTACAAGAAAAGAGTTGTTTTTGTTTAAATACTTTTCCCAATCAATCTTATAAACCTTATTATAAAAGTCCTCCTGATCTTTAAATTTAAAAGACCTTATTGGCTTTAAAATTTTAATAGCGGTTCTAAGACTTAAATTTGCTTTATACATAAACCCTTTATCTCCATAAAAACTAACACTTCTAGAGCCCTTTTCAATTTTCTGCGCACCTAGTTTTAAGAGTTCATTTGATAGTATATCCTCAAACCCATAAAAGGTTTTTGCCACCATTTTAAAATTTTCTTCCATAAATAATTTCTATTTGGAATCAAAAATACTTTATTTTTGAAGAGTTATATTATTAATTGATGACAAACAATAAATCAGAATGGTATTTAGATTGGTTTAACTCACCATTTTACCATCAATTGTATAAGGAAAGAGATTACTCTGAGGCTACATATTTTATGAATAATTTAATCAGCAAACTCCAAATTGACAAGAACTCCTCTATACTTGATTTAGCTTGCGGAAGAGGAAGATACAGTCTCTATTTAAGTAAGATCGGGCATAAAGTAACTGGAATTGACATCTCTAAAGAAAATATTAGTGAAGCAAAAAAAAATGAATCCGACAAACTAAATTATGTGCTTCATGATATGAGACAACCCCTTAATGAAAAATTTGATCTCATTTTGAATCTTTTTACAAGTTTTGGTTATTA
>CAZXST010000036.1:0-8516 GCA_964643205.1 uncultured Flavobacteriaceae bacterium
ATATACTAGAAATATAGGTATTGCTGCACATATTGATGCAGGAAAAACAACTACTACAGAAAGGATTTTGTATTATACAGGTGTTTCTCATAAGATTGGAGAAGTACATGATGGTGCTGCTACAATGGATTGGATGGAACAGGAGCAAGAAAGAGGTATAACAATTACTTCTGCTGCAACAACTTGTAATTGGCATTTTCCTACTCATAATGGAAAACCTACCGATGATTCTCGGTCCTATCATATGAATATTATTGATACCCCAGGTCATGTTGATTTTACAGTAGAAGTTAATAGATCATTGAGAGTTCTTGATGGTCTTGTTTTTTTATTTAGCGCTGTTGATGGGGTAGAACCTCAATCTGAAACAAACTGGAGACTTGCGGATAACTATAAGGTTCCAAGAATGGGATTTGTTAATAAAATGGATAGACAGGGTTCTAATTTTCAAATGGTTTGTAAACAAGTCAAGGAAATGCTTGGTTCTAATGCTGTTCCTATTGTACTACCCATTGGTGAAGAAGAGGATTTCAAAGGAATTGTAGATCTTATAAAAAATAGAGCGATTGTTTGGAATGAAGAATCTATGGGTGCTACGTTTGATATTATTGATATTCCTGAGAATCTTAAGGAAGAATCAAAAAAATATAGAGCATTATTGATAGAAGAAGTTGCTACCTATGATGAAAATCTTCTTGAAAAATTTATGGAAGATGAGGATTCAATTACTGAGGATGAAATTCACAATGCTCTTAGAGCTGGGGTTATGGATATGTCTATTATTCCAATGATTTGTGGTTCAGCTTTTAAAAATAAAGGAGTCCAGTTCCTATTAGATGCTGTATGTAGGTATTTACCATCTCCCGTTGATAAGGATGCAATCGTGGGAATGAATCCAAGAAATGATGAAGAAATTTCAAGGAAGCCTTCAGTTGAGGAACCTTTTTCTGCTTTGGCATTTAAAATTGCTACTGATCCTTTTGTTGGAAGATTGGCATTTTTTAGAGTTTATTCTGGAAAATTACCTGCAGGATCTTATGTCTTAAATAATAGATCTAATAAAAAAGAAAGAATTTCTAGAATATATCAAATGCATTCAAATAAACAGAATGCAATTGACACTATTGAAGCTGGAGATATAGGAGCTGCAGTAGGTTTTAAAGATATAAAAACAGGTGATAGTTTATCTGCAGAGAATGCCCCAATAGTTCTTGAGAGTATGGATTTTCCTGATCCTGTAATAGGTATTGCAGTAGAAGCTAAAACTAAGGCTGATGTTGATAAATTAGGAATGTCATTGGCAAAACTATCTGAAGAGGATCCTACATTTACAGTAAGAACAGATGAGGCCTCTGGTCAGACCATTATTTCTGGAATGGGAGAACTTCATTTAGATATTATTGTAGATAGATTAAGAAGGGAGTTTAAGGTAGAAGTCAACCAAGGGGAGCCTATGGTTGAATATAAGGAGGCAATTACACAGATAGCTGATCACAGAGAAGTTTACAAGAAACAATCTGGTGGTAGAGGTAAATTTGCAGATATAGTATTTACTATAGAGCCAGCTGAAGAAGGAAAACCTGGATTGGAATTTATTTCAAAAATAAAGGGAGGAAATGTGCCAAAAGAATTTATTCCTTCTGTAGAGAAAGGCTTTAAAGCTGCAATGACTAATGGTCCTTTAGCAGGTTATGAAGTTGATTCTATGAAAGTTACTTTAAACGATGGTTCATATCATGATGTTGATTCTGATCAATTATCATTTGAGCTTGCAGCAAAGATTGGTTTCAGAGAAGCTGCAAAATTGGCAAAATTTGTAATTATGGAGCCAATAATGAAATTAGAAGTTATTACTCCTGAAGAGAATATGGGAGATATAGTTGGAGATTTAAATAGAAGAAGAGGACAAGTTAATGATATGGGTGATAGGGCTGGTTCTAAGGTTGTTAAAGCTGATGTTCCGTTGTCTGAGATGTTTGGATATGTGACCTCATTGAGAACATTATCATCTGGTAGAGCTACTTCTACAATGGAATTTTCTCATTATGCTGAAACCCCTTCTGGTATTTCAGATCAGGTAATAAAAAATGCAACAGGAATAATTGAAGAAGTTTAATATAGATTATGAGTCAAAAAATTAGAATAAAACTTAAATCATATGATCACAATCTGGTAGATAATTCTGCTGAGAAGATTGTTAAAACTGTTAAGAGCACAGGCGCAGTGGTAAATGGACCAATTCCATTACCTACTCATAAGAAGCTTTTCACAGTTTTAAGATCACCTCATGTAAATAAAAAATCCAGAGAACAATTTCAATTAAGTTCATATAAAAGATTGCTTGATATTTATAGCACATCTTCAAAAACTATTGATGCATTGATGAAGTTGGAGTTGCCGAGCGGTGTTGAAGTTGAGATTAAGGTATAAGAAAATAAAGTCAGAATTTATTCTGATAACATGTCCGGAGCGTTTGGCAAAGGAAAAATGGTAAAAAATAATTTAAGGGTTGAATTATTTTTGACCCTAAATTTTTAAAAGAAAGTAAAATATAAATTAAAATATTATGTCTGGGTTAATAGGAAAAAAGATAGGAATGACCAGCATTTTTGATGAGAGTGGGAAGAATGTCCCATGTACTGTCATTCAAGCTGGCCCTTGTATTGTTACCCAAGTCAGAACTGATGAGATTGATGGCTATAATGCACTTCAATTAGGTTTCGATGACAAGGCAGAGAAAAATGCTGTAAAAGCTGAAAAGGGCCATTTTAAGAAGGCTGGATCGTCTGTTAAGAGAAAAGTTGTTGAGTTTCAAGGTTATGATAAGGAATACAAGATTGGTGATAGTATCGGAGTAGATTACTTTGAGGAAGGTGAGTTTGTTGATGTTTCTGGAATTTCTAAAGGAAAAGGATTTCAAGGAGTAGTAAAAAGACATGGTTTTGCAGGTGTTGGACAAGCAACTCATGGTCAGCACAATAGATTAAGAGCTCCTGGATCAATTGGAGCAGCTTCATATCCTGCAAGAGTTTTTAAGGGAATGAAAATGGCCGGAAGAATGGGTGGAAATAAGATAAAAGTTATGAATTTAAGAGTTTTAAAGGTAGTTCCTGAAAAGAATTTATTATTGCTTAAGGGATGTGTCCCTGGCCATAAGAACTCTTATTTAACTATAGAAAAATAATGAAAGTAGCAGTATTAGATTATAAGGGTAAAGACACTGGTAGAAAGGTAGAACTTTCAAAGGATATTTTTGAGGTAGTGCCAAATGAACATGCATTGTATTTGGATGTTAAACAATATCTTGCAAATCAGCGTCAAGGAACTCATAAAACAAAGCAAAGAGCTGATATAACAGGGAGTACAAGGAAAATTAAAAAACAAAAGGGAACGGGTACTGCAAGAGCTGGTAGTATAAAATCAGGTATTTTTAGAGGTGGTGGAAGAATTTTTGGACCACAACCTAGAAGCTATGATTTAAAACTAAATAAAAAATTAAAAAAATTAGCTAGAAAATCTGCTTTAACAATTAAGGCAAAAGATAAGGCTATAACAGTTTTAGAAGATTTTGAATTTGACTCTGTTAAAACCAAAAGTTTTACTACTGTTATTAAGGCACTTAATTTACAGGATAAAAAATCTCTTTTTGTCTTTGGAGCCCCAAATAATAATGTATATTTGTCGTCGCGAAATTTAAAGGGTTCGGATGTTGTAATATGCTCAGAATTAAGTACTTATAAGATTTTGAATGCTAATCAATTGGTGCTTTTAGAGAGCTCATTAAATGAGATAAAGACGAATTTAAGTAAATAGATAAAGATGAGTATTTTGATTAAACCTATTATTACAGAGAAAGCTAACAACGATAGTGAGTTAAACAATCGTTATACTTTTCATGTAGAGAAAAACGCTAATAAGGTTCAAATAAAAAAGGAAGTTGAATCAGCATACGGAGTTAAAGTTCTTAAGGTGAGAACTATAAATGTTCGTTCTGATAGGAGAATTAGATATACAAAGGCTGGAATACAGTTTGGAAAATCAAATTCATTAAAAAAGGCAATTATTCAATTGGCTGAAGGCGAATCTATAGATTTATATGCTAATGTTTAATAAATAATCAATGTCAGTAAGAAAATTAAAACCTGTAACACCTGGACAACGCTTTAGAGTAGTGAATGAATTTGATTCAATTACTAAATCGAAGCCTGAAAAATCATTGTTGGCTCCTTTAAAAAGAACTGGCGGTAGAAATAATACTGGTAAGATGACTATGCGCTATAAGGGTGGTGGTCATAAGAGGAAATATAGGATTATTGATTTTAAGAGAGATAAATTTGATATTCCAGCTGAGGTAATGTCTATAGAATATGATCCTAATAGATCTGCTTTTATAGCACTATTGAAGTACGATGATGATGAAAAAAGATATATCATTGCACAAAAAGGATTAAAAATAGGTCAAAAGATAGTTTCGGGAGAGGATGTATCTACAAATCTCGGAAATGCAATGCCTCTTACTAAAATTCCTTTGGGTACAATCATTTCTTGTATAGAATTAAAACCTGGTAAAGGCGCTTCTATGGCAAGAAGTGCTGGTTCATTTGCTCAATTAATGGCAAGAGATGGAAAATTTGCAACTATTAAGCTTCCATCGGGAGAAACAAGAATGGTATTATCCAATTGTTATGCGACGATAGGCGTAGTTTCTAACTCTGATCACCAACTTACTGTATCAGGTAAAGCTGGTAGAAAAAGATGGCTAGGAATTAGACCGAGAACTAGACCAGTAGCAATGAATCCAGTTGATCATCCCATGGGTGGTGGTGAAGGAAGAGCCTCTGGTGGTCATCCTAGATCAAGAAAAGGAATACCTGCTAAAGGATTTAGAACTAGATCAAAATCTAAGGAGAGTAATAAATATATTATTGAAAGAAGAAATAAATAAAAATTATGTCTAGATCATTAAAAAAAGGTCCATTTGTTCACTATAAATTGAATAAAAAAGTGGAAAAAAATATAGAAGGAAATAAAAAGACTGTTATCAAAACATGGTCTAGATCTAGTATGATAACACCTGATTTTGTTGGTCAGACTATAGCAGTTCATAATGGAAAACAATTTATTCCTGTATATATAACTGAAAATATGGTAGGTCATAAATTGGGAGAATTTTCTCCAACAAGATCCTTTAGAGGTCATGCTGGAGCTAAAAATAGAGGTAATAAATAAACTATGGGAAGAGGTAAAACTAAAATGGCGCAAAATATCAAAGAGGACAGAAAGAATATGGTTATAGCTAAATTAAATAATTGCCCTACATCTCCTAGAAAAATGCGTATAGTTGCGGATTTAGTTAGAGGTAAAGAGGTTGATAAAGCACTTAATATTTTTCGATTTAGTGAAAAGGAAGCATCTAGAAAATTAGAAAAATTATTATTGTCTGCAATTTCAAATTGGCAAACAAAAAATGAAAATTCTAATGTTGAGGATGCTGGATTGTTTATTTCTGAGATAAGGGTTGATAGTGCTTCAATGTTAAAGAGATTGAGAACAGCTCCACAGGGTAGAGCTCATAGGATAAGAAAGAGATCTAATCATGTCACAATAGTATTAGATTCAAAAAATAATGATGTTCAAACTAATTAATTAAATGGGACAGAAGACAAATCCAATAGGAAACAGATTAGGTATTATCAGAGGATGGGAGTCCAACTGGTATGGTGGTAATGATTATGGTGATATGCTAACTGAGGATGAAAAAATTAGAAGATATATTTATGTTCGTTTAGCTAAAGCTAGTATTTCTAGAGTTATTATTGAGAGAACACTGAAAATTGTTACAATTACTATTACAACTGCTAGACCTGGAATTATAATTGGTAAGGGTGGACAAGAAGTTGATAAGTTAAAAGAAGAACTTAAAAAAATTACTTCTAAAGATGTTCAGTTAAATATTTATGAAATAAAAAGACCAGAATTGGATGCTTTTTTAGTTGCCAGTAGTGTAGCTAGACAAATTGAGAACAGGATTTCTTATAAAAGAGCTGTTAAAATGGCTATTGCTGCATCGATGAGAATGAATGCAGAAGGTATAAAGATTCAGGTTAGTGGTAGGTTGAATGGAGCGGAGATGGCTAGGAGTGAGCATTTTAAGGAAGGAAGAATTCCTTTATCAACTTTTAGAGCTGATATTGATTATTCCCTTGTTGAAGCACATACGACATATGGAAGAATAGGAGTTAAAGTATGGATTATGAAAGGTGAGGTATACGGTAAAAGAGATCTTAATCCATTAGTAGGATTATCTAAAAAACAAGGAAGATCTAATAAAAGGAGAAGAAATTAATAAAAAAGGCAAATATTTTAGTATAAATGTTACAACCAAAGAAAACAAAATATCGTAAGGTTCAAAAAGGAAGAATGAAAGGAAATTCTGGAAGAGGTCATAGATTATCTAATGGAATGTATGGAATTAAGTCTCTAGACTCTGATTTTTTGACTTCTAGACAAATTGAAGCAGCTAGAATTGCAGCTACAAGATATATGAAGAGAGAAGGAAGTATCTGGATAAAAATATTTCCAGATAAGCCTATAACTAAGAAGCCACTTGAGGTTCGTATGGGAAAGGGAAAGGGTGCAGTTGAATATTGGGCAGCAGTTGTAAAGCCTGGAAGAATACTATTTGAGATAGGTGGTGTTCCAATGGATGTGGCAAAGGAAGCATTAAGATTGGCAGCCCAAAAATTGCCAGTTAAAACAAAGTTTATAATAGCGAGAGATTACGAAGAAGAATAATTTGTATTATATGAATCAAAGTGAAGTATTAAAATTATCGAAAGAAGAGCTTAAGGAACAGCTTGTTGAGCAAAAAATGAAATATAATGAGCTTAAAATGGCTCATGCGGTTTCTCCTTTGGAAAATCCTATTCAGATAAGATTTCTAAGAAAATCAATTGCTAGAATAGCAACTGAATTAACTAATAGAGAAACAAAATAATTATTATTCTATTTTATGATGGAAAAAAGAAATTTAAGAAAAGAACGTATTGGTAAAGTTACTAGTGACAAAATGCAGAAATCTATAGTTGTTTCTGAAGTAAAAAAAGTAAAACATCCTATGTATGGGAAGTTTGTACTAAAGACAAAAAAATATGTTGCGCATGATGAAAAGAATGATTGCAAGATTGGTGACACAGTTAAAATTATGGAAACAAGGCCAATAAGTAAGTCTAAATGTTGGAGGTTAGTAGAAATAATTGAAAGAGCTAAATAAATTATGGTACAACAAGAATCAAGATTAAAAGTAGCTGATAATACTGGGGCAAAAGAAGTTTTGACTATTAGAGTATTAGGAGGAACAAAGAGAAGATATGCTTCTATAGGAGATAAAATCGTTGTTTCTGTTAAAAACGCAACTCCTAATGGTTTAATTAAAAAGGGAGCGGTTTCAACAGCAGTTGTGGTAAGGACTATTAAGGAAGTTAGAAGACTAGATGGCTCATATATAAGGTTTGATGATAATGCATGTGTTTTATTAGATGCAGCTGGTGATATGAGAGGAACAAGAGTTTTTGGACCTGTTGCTAGAGAACTAAGAGATAAAAAATTTATGAAAATAGCATCCTTAGCACCAGAGGTATTATAAAATTTAATTGATGAAAAAAGTAAAGATTAAAACGGGAGATTTAGTTAAAGTAATAGCTGGTAATCAAAAAGGAACTCAAGGAAAAGTTCTAAAGGTTGTTGCAGCTAGAAATAAAGCTATCGTTGAAGGTATTAATGTAGTTAAAAAACATAATAAGCCTAATGCTAATAATCCTCAAGGAGGTATAACTGAAAAGGAGTTATTTATTGATATATCTAATATTTCATTAATAACCTCCAAAGGTGAAACTACTAGGGTTGGATATAGAATGGAAAAAGAAAATAAAGTTAGATATTCTAAGAAATCAAATGAAGTAATATAGTTATGAATTATATACCAAGATTAAAGAAAGAATATAAGGAAAAGGTTGTTTCAAACTTGAGGAAGGAGTTTGAATATAGCAATGTTATGCAAGTCCCTAGACTTGAGAAGATTGTCATTTCTAAGGGAGTAGGAGCAGCTGTTAATGATAAAAAACTTATTGATCATGCTGTAGAAGAAATTACTAATATTTCTGGTCAAAAAGCTATTGCAACTTTGTCAAAAAAAGATGTTGCATCTTTTAAACTTAGAAAAGGAATGCCTATTGGAGTAAAAGTAACTCTTAGAGGTGAGAGAATGTATGAATTCCTGGATAGACTTGTTACAGCAGCTCTTCCAAGAGTAAGAGATTTTACAGGAGTAAAGGTTGGGGGTTTTGATGGTAGAGGTAATTATAATTTGGGAGTTACTGAGCAAATTATTTTTCCAGAGATTAATATAGATAAAATCAATAAGATATCTGGTATGGATATAACATTTGTTACAAATGCTAATTCAGATAAGGAAGCTATGTCACTTTTGAGTGAACTAGGATTACCATTTAGAAAAC
>CAZXST010000037.1:0-4837 GCA_964643205.1 uncultured Flavobacteriaceae bacterium
CAAATATATGGCGAAGTTAATCGTGTTTTTTCAAATTTAGATAATGAGAGGTCAGAGATACAATCTTTTTACAATAATTTTACTTCCTATTTCCCAAAATATGAACTACCAAGAGTAATTACAGTAATTTCTGATGTTGAATATGAGAATAGAGTAATTCTTGCTGATTCACTTTTATTAATTGCATTAGATAATTATTTAGGATCAGAACATCCATTTTACAGTTCAATACCTAAATATATTAGTGATAATTTAATCTCTAGAATGATCGTATCTGATATAGCTGAAGAATATGCTTATTATGTAATTCCAAGAACAAATTTTTATACTTTTTTAGAGAAAATAATTTTTTATGGTAAGGTTCTATATTTTAAGGATGTTATGATACCTAAGTTAGAGGATAGACACAAAATTGGATATTCAAAATTAAACATGGATTGGGCCCGCCAAAATGAGCATTATGTTTGGACATACTTTGTTGAAAAGGAACTTTTATTTAGTTCAGAGAACAAATTAATAACTAGATTTATTAATAATGCCCCATTTTCTAAATTTTATTTATCAATTGACAATGAATCGCCAGGCATGATTGGAAGATTTATTGGTTGGGAAATAGTCAGATCTTATATGAAAAACAATAACACTTCATTTATTGAAATGATTTTGATGAATCCAATAGAGATATATAATAAATCTAAATATAAACCTAAGAAATAATGTCAAAAAAAAACATCTCAAAAATAGAACTTTTAGTAGAACTAGATGAAAACAAAATTCCAGAAAAAATTTATTGGACTGCTAAGGATGGAAATATTTCAAATAAGGAAACAAAGGCAGTTTTATTATCTCTTTGGGATCCAGAATCTAGAGAAAGTTTAAGAATTGATTTGTGGACAAAGGATATGCCAATTGATGATATGAAAATGTTTTTTTATCAGACGCTTAGTACTATGGCTGACACATATCATAGAGCAACCCAAGATGATAAAATGACTAAATCAATGAAAGATTTTTGCAATTTTTTTGCTGAGGAGTTAGAATTATTAAAAAAGTAGCTACCATTCATTTTTTCTATTACCATCTAGTCTTATAAAAATAAATAGTAGAAGAGTAAATGCTATTAAGCTAGATCCACCGTAGCTTAAAAATGGCAGAGGTATACCAATTGTTGGAGTTAGACCAAGTACCATTCCAATATTTATCATAAAATGGAAAAAAATGATTGATGCTATTGAATAGCCATAAATTCTACTAAAATGATTTTTTTGCATTTCTGACAAAGCAACTATCCGAAGGATTAATATTATGTAAAGCACAATTATAAATGAACTTCCTAGAAAGCCCCATTCTTCACCAACACTACTAAATATATAATCACTATGTTGCTCAGGGACAAAATTTCCAATTGTTCGACTTCCTTCAAGATAACCTTTACCAGTTAATCCGCCTGAGCTAATAGCTTTTTCAGATTCATTCAAATTATAAAGTATAGTCCTTTTCATTTGTTTTATTTTAATCGGATCTTTTTCAAGATCAAGCCAAACAGATATATAATTCCTTTGATGAGTTTTTAGAATATTTTTATAAGTATAGTCTGTTAAGAAGCTTATGATTATACAGAACAGAAAAATCATTGATGAATTTATAATACTCCTAGATTTCCTATTCTTAAATAAATAATTTAATAGTATAATTATTACGGATAATAATATAGCTGTTGAAATGGATGTTTTTATAGTAAGAATTGAAATGCTTAAAATTATAAAAACAATTAATAAATAAATTTGAGAAATACCTTCTCTATATAAAACAAAAAACAAAGAGAAGAAAACGATTGATGTCCCAGTATCATTTTGTAATATAATTAGAATTATTGGCGTCACAATGATTAGTAATAGTTTGAGCTGATCAGTAAATTTTTTCATGTTTGTTTGAATATCACTAGCAAATTTAGCTACAGCTAGGGCTGTTCCTACTTTCATGAATTCACTTGGTTGTATTGTAAAATCATTAAATGAATACCACGATAATGCACCGTTAACTTTATTTCCAAAAATGAATAATCCTAAAACAAAAAATATGCAAACTAAATAAAATATGCTTGAAAATCTTTCATAAAATTTAACCTCAATTGTAAGAGTAATAATAATAACTAATAGTGATGCTAATATGAATATAAATTGCTTTCCGTACAGACTACTAAAATCAAAAAATGAAATATTTTCTCCACTAATACTTGAAGACAAAATATTAGCCAAACCAAATCCAACTAGAAAAATGTATACTAAAACGAGTGTCCAGTCAATTTTAAAAATATTTTTTCTATTACTATGCATTATTCATTTATATTAAATGGTTTGCCTAGATAAGGCTTTAAATATTCTTTTTTTAAACTTCTATTTAAAACAGTTTTTTCCATTTTTTTTAATGAAATTTCATGATTAATATATTTTTCAATCATTAGGCTAGCTATTCTTCCGGCCCATAGAGATCCATATCCTGCATTTTCTATTAGTACCGAGACTGCTATTGTTGGATTTTCCCTTGGAGCGTATGCAATAAAAATTGAATGATCACTTAACTGGGTTTTTACCCCATTAATTTTTACAAAATTTTCAGCTGTACCTGATTTACCACAAATTTCAATTCCTGGAACATTTAATAATTTTCCTGTTCCTGATTCAAAAACTTTGTATAAGGCTTTATTCATAGTTTTAAAATGTATACTATCAATGGAAGTTTTAATAGGGGTTTTAAATCTTACATCAATAGTATCTCCGTCTATTTTTTTTATTATATGTGGGGTATAATAATATCCTCCATTGGCAAGAGCTGCTGTCATATTTGCTAATTGAATTGGCGTTGTTAAAATTTCACCTTGCCCAATTGAATTAGAAATAGTGGTGGTTGCACCCCAATTAAAATCAGGATACCAACGATTGTAATATTCAGAATCAGGAACAACTCCCTTTTTACCAACGGGCAAATCATTATTTAGGTAATCTCCTAGACCAAAGCTTTTAATATGATTGCTCCATTTATCAAAATTTGGTTTAGTATAATTCTTTGAATCAATAGTCTTTCTATATATATCTGCAAAGTACGAATTGCACGACAGTGAAATAGCATTATAAATATTTCGATAACCTCCCCCACAATGGCAATTCATTTTTCTTTTTTCTTTGCCATATATATAGTACCCTTTACAATAAATTGTTGATTTTTCAGTAATTATATCTTCTTGTAATGCGGCAAGACCAACTAATATTTTGAATGGAGACCCTGGGGGAAACATGGATAAGAGACCTTTATCAATTAATGGCCTATAGATACTGTCTTTATATAATTCAAGGTAGTTCTTTGATCTTTCTCTTCCTACTAAAAGATTTGGGTTATATGAGGGAGATGAAACCAATGAGAGTATTTCTCCACTATTTGGCTCAATTGCAACAATTGCACCTCTTTTATTCTTCATAAGAGTCTCTCCATATTCTTGGAGTTTTGAATCAATTGTAATAGTTAAATCCTTTCCTGATATAGAAGGAATATCTAGGGATCCATCCTTATATTTACCTATATCTCTATTAAACCTATCTTTTTGAATAAACTCGGTTCCTTTTATTCCTCTTAAATATTTTTCATAGGACATTTCAACACCTTGTTTGCCTATAATATCTCCTTTTAAGTAATAATTATCATTTAATATATTTTTTCTATTTACTTCGGCAACATATCCAAGAACATTTGCTCCAATATTAGTATTATACTTTCTCAAGTTTCTTTTTTGTATGTAAAATCCTTTATATTTTCTGATTTTTTCAGAAAGATATCCATAGTCTTCTTTAGAAAGATGAGCTAGGAAGACTGATGGAATTCTAGTTGAATATTTTGATGTCTTTATGTATTTATCTATTAAATATTCCTTTGATATTTTTAATAAACTGCAAAATTCTAATGTATCTATTTCTTTAACTTCTCTAGGTATAATCATTACATCATAGGATGGTTGATTTGAAACTAACAGAACATTGTTTCTGTCATAAATATATCCTCTTTTAGGATAGGTAAATACTTTTCTTATAGCATTGTCTTCGTAGATATCATAATTTCTAGAACTATATATTTGAAGGTAAAATAATCTAATAATAAATATTATTCCAGCTGCAAATACTATAATTGGAAACAGAGATTTTCTCATTTATTTTTTAGAAATAAATTTAATAGAACAATAAGTAATATTGTAAATATACTAGTGAAAACAGCCTTTTCAAAAACTAATATTAATTTTGAAGAATCAAAAACTTCAATAAAAAATAGAATTAAATGATGAAATAATGTTAAGGAAGATATGTAAAATAGATTTTGCTTTAAATCAATATTTTTGAACTTAACAACTTGATGGATATATGTCATTCCAAAAATTAGTTTTAAAAATATTGGCCTAAAATAGGCAAGCGATACGCATGCCGCAGCATGAACTCCAGCTGAATCAGTAAAAATATCTATTGACAATCCATATAGAAAGCTAAATAAAATAAACACTGTTCTTTTATTTATTATTGGGTAGTAAATTATTAGGTATATGTAGAGTAATGGATTGACTGAGTTTAAGAAATTAATATTATTTAATATTAAGCACTGAACTAAAATAAATGCTATTGCAGAAGTGATATTTTTTATTATGCTATTCATCCAAACTTCTTATTTCATTAATTTTTCGATTTTCAATAATATATACGTGATTAATATTGCTCATATCATTAAAGAGTTCAACTTCTAATTCTAAATAGTTTTGACTATTATCAAGCTTATATGACTTAATTGATCCAATTAAAAT
>CAZXST010000037.1:4937-8129 GCA_964643205.1 uncultured Flavobacteriaceae bacterium
TTCCAAAATGATTGCTTGTTTTTAATTTTGCATTTAAATTAATATTTGTATTTAGAACTGATATAACCCTAGAATAGTTGCTGGAAATTTTATCAACTATTCCAATAACACCATTAGAAGAAATTACTCCAAAATCTATTTCAATTCCTTCATTGCTTCCGATATCGAGGGTAATATAATTTTTTGTTAAATTATAGCTGTTTTTTATAACATTTCCAGTAGTAATATTATAGTTATTAGAATTTGAAATTGTATCTGCGGTAGCATTTATTATTCCTAGTCTTAGAAACTTGTTCTCTTCAATTAGCTTTTTATTTTCTTCTACTAAATTAAAGTAATTCTTTATGTTAGTTAAATTATCATATAGATATCCAATAGCCGTACTACTTGAGTTAATAATTTTACTATTTGTATATGAATTAGATCTGAAGTTAATAAATATGGATAATAGGAATAGAGAAAGAAACAAAAGAAAATTTTTATTTCTTAAGAAGAAATAAATAATTTGTTGCATAAATTCTTAATTCTATTTAATCAATACACTTTTATATTTTGGAATATTTTTTAATACTATTCCTGTACCCCTTACTACAGCTCTTAAAGGATCTTCTGCAATATATACTGGCAAATCAGTTTTTTTTGATAATCTTTTATCAAGACCTCTTAACATTGAACCACCTCCAGCCAAATACATGCCAGTGTTGTATATGTCTGCGGCTAGTTCAGGAGGAGTTTTTGATAATGTTTCCATTACCGCATCTTCAACTCTTAAAATAGATTTTTCAATTGCTTTTACAATTTCACGATATGAGACGTCAATTTGTTTTGGTTTACCTGTTAGTAGATCACGACCTTGTACACTCATATTTTCAGGAGGAGAATCTAAGTCTTCTGTTGCAGCTCCAACTTGAATTTTTATTTTTTCAGCAGTTCTATCTCCAACATAAAGATTATGTTCAGTTCTCATATAATAAATAATGTCATTAGTGAAGACATCGCCAGCTACTTTTATTGATTGATCACAAACAATCCCCCCTAAAGCAATTACAGCTATTTCAGTAGTGCCTCCCCCTATATCAATAATCATATTGCCTTTAGGCTGCATAATATCTACTCCAATTCCAATAGCTGCAGCCATTGGTTCATGTATTAAGTAAACTTCTTTCCCGTTAACTCTTTCAGCTGACTCTTTGACTGCTCTCATTTCAACTTCAGTTATTCCGGATGGAATGCAAATTACCATAATTAAAGAGGGTGAAAATATTTTCTTTTTTAAAACAGGGATGCTTTTGATAAATAAATTTATCATTTGTTCAGAAGCATCAAAATCTGCAATTACACCATCCTTTAAAGGACGAATAGTTTTAATGTTTTCATGAGTTTTTCCTTGCATTAGATTAGCTTCATTCCCCACCGCAATAACTTTACCAGTTACCCTATTTTTAGCAACTATTGAAGGACTATCAATAACAACCTTATCATTATGTATAATAAGAGTATTAGCTGTTCCTAAATCAATAGCAATTTCTTCCGTTAAAAAATCAAAAAATCCCATAATTAATTTTATGAATTAGGTTATTCAAACATATCCTCAGCCCCATGTAAATCTAGCAATAATAATTTAATAAAAAAACAAATAAAAAACAATAAAAAATTATTAGTGTTTAAAATGTCTAACACCGGTAAAAACCATTGATAAATTATGCTTTTCACAATAATCTATAGTGAGATTATCTTTTATAGATCCTCCTGGTTGAATAATTGATGAAATACCAGCTTTATGTGCTATTTCAGCACAGTCAGGAAATGGAAAAAAGGCATCACTGGCCATAACAGCATTACTTAGATCAAAATTAAATTTTTTAGCTTTATCAATTGCTTGATTTAAGGCATCGACTCTACTAGTTTGTCCAGTTCCACTTGCTAACAATTGTTTATCTTTTACTAGAACTATAGTATTTGATTTTGTGTTTTTTGAAATCTTAGAGGCAAATAATAAATCTTGAATCTCATTTTTATTTGGCCTTATTTTAGTAGGATAACTTAAAATGTTTTCTGAATCACTAATATCGTCAATACTTTGATAAAGAAATCCATTTAGGCATGATCTTATTATTGATTTTTTTTCTGTTAATTTTTTTAATATTAGTATAATTCTATTTTTTTTACTTTTTAATATTTCCAATGCTGCATCATGAATTTTTGGAGCAATTACTACCTCACAAAATAATTCATTAATTATAGATGCTGTGGGTTTGTCAATAATAGTATTAGAAATTAGGATTCCACCAAATGCTGAAATTGGATCAGCAGCTAAGGCACTTTCATAAGCATCTTTTAGATTTTTTCTTGTAGCTATCCCACAGGCATTATTGTGTTTTAGAATAGCAAATGTTGGCTTTTCATTTTTAAATTCGGAAATTAAATCAATTGCTGAATCAATATCTAACAAATTGTTATAGCTTAAATCTTTTCCATGAATTTTCTCAATAATTTCTTCGATATCTCCATAGAAACTACCTTTCTGGTGTGGGTTTTCTCCATATCTTAAACATGTCTCTTTTTTATTTTTTAAAGTGAAATTATCTTTACTATTATTGAAGTAGTTATATATAGCTCTATCATAATTAGAAGAGATTTTAAAAGCATTAACTGCAAAGCCCCTTCTATCATCAATTGAAAGTGAGCCTTCTTTTTTTGTATATAAATCTAAGAATTTAGTATAATCATCTTTTGAAGAAATACAGGTTACATCCTTATAATTCTTTCCGGCTGCTCTTATCAGGGCTATTCCACCAATATCAATTTTCTCAATTATTTCATCTTCAGTTCCACCAGATTCAACTGTTTTTTCAAAAGGATATAAATCTACTATTACTAAGTCAATTAAAGGAATGTCAAATTTTTTGGTTTCTTCAACATCCTGATTCAAGTTTCTTCTTGAAAGGATACCTCCAAAAATTTTAGGATGCAATGTTTTTACCCTACCTCCTAAAATTGCGGGGTAGTCTGTGATGTCTTCAACTTTTATTACATCGTAGCCTAGTTTTGTAATATATTCAAATGTTCCTCCAGTAGAATATATTGTTACATCCCTTTTTATAAGTTCATCTACAATAGGCTTAATTCCATCTTTTGAAAAGACTGAAATCAATGCAGATTGAATAATTTTTTCCTCCATATTTAACTTAA
>CAZXST010000038.1:0-8128 GCA_964643205.1 uncultured Flavobacteriaceae bacterium
TCAGTTGGCATATTTCCTACCAATTTGTCAGTAGCCATAGGACATCCACCAAAACCTTTTATAGCGCCATCAAAACGTCTACAACCAGCATCATAAGCAATTTTAACTTTTTCATACCATGATATTGGATTTGTATGTAAATGAATTCCAAACTCTACATCTTTATATTTATTTGATAAATTCTTGAATAATTTACCAATAGATTCTATATCAGCAGATCCTACAGTATCACTTAATGAAATAATTCTAATTCCACGATTTACTAATTTTGAAACCCAGCCCTCAACTATTTCTAAACTCCAAGGATCACCATAAGGATTTCCAAAACACATAGATAAATAAACCACTAAATCCTTTTTATTATTTAAACAAATTTCTTGTATGGATATAAGCAAATTTTCGGATTCTTTTATTGTTTTATTAGTATTTCTCATTTGAAAATTCTCAGAAATTGAGAATGGATAGCCTAAATAAGAAATTTTTGGAAATTCACATGCCTTTAAAGCACCCCTCTCATTAGCAATAATGACTAATAACTTAGTATTATTAGATAAATTAATTTTACTAATGACTTCAGCTGTATCTGATAATTGTGGTATAACAGCACTTGAGACAAAGCTTCCTATATCTATAGTGTCAAAACCAACATCTACTAATGATTGTAAATATTTAACTTTAATTTCAGTTGGAATAAATTCCTTAATGCTTTGCATTGCATCTCTAGGACATTCAATGATTTTTATTTTTGACATTTATATTAGCTAATGAGTATTAAAATTAGCTTAATTTTCAGAAAGTACTATAATAATTGCTATTGAAATTAATACAATAATATTTATCCATTTTAACAATTCAGTATAGAATTTAAATTTTTTAAAATTTTTATATATCAAAGAAGAGAAAAATGCAATAGAAGTAAAAACAATAAAAGTAATTAACATAAATATTCCACCTAAAATGTAAAACTGAATTACAGGACTTATTGAATCAGAAAAAATAAATGTTGGAAAAAATGCTAAAAAGAAAATTAGAACTTTTGGATTTAAAATATTCATTAAAAATCCATTTATAAAAACTTTAAACTTATTAACCTCATATTTCGGATTATTGAAATCACTTATTTCATTATCAGATTTATAGACGTTTATTGCAACAAATAGCAGATAAATTGCGCCTATATACTTTAATATAGTTAAAAGAAAACTATTATTAATAATTAAAGCCGAAACACCAAAGGCAACAAGAGTTGTATGAATAAAACATCCACTTACTAACCCTAAAACTGTTAAAACTCCTAAAGTTCTCCCATATTTAGCACTAAATGTTAAAACAAAAAAATTGTCTGGCCCTGGTGCCAAGGCTAGAAAGAAACTAGCAATAGCGAAAGAAAACAATACAGTATCCAAGTTTCTATTTTTATCAAAAATTAATTATTTTTACCTTAAATCCATACATAAAATGAAAAAATTACTATTTATATCAGCACTTTTATTTTCTATAAGCTCTATTTCCCAAAATATTGATAATTTTTGTGGAACTGAAGTTCCTGAAAATTATTTCAACCTATTAGATGATAATAAAGACCTTATTGAAAAATATGAAAGAGAATATTATGAATTAAAGAGAAATAGAACTTCAACGGCTATAACTAATGTTCCAGTTAAGATTCATATAGTTACCCAAGCAAGTGGTGCAACAAATATTACTGAATCAAATATTATAGCAGAAATCCAAGAAGCAAACTCATATCTTATAAATTCTTTTTTAGAAATGACTGTATGTGAAGATATTAACTATATTGCCGATAATAATTTGTATGATTTTGATACTGCTGATCAGGGACAACTTTATTCCTATCATCAACCAAACATTTTAAATATATATTTTGTAGAATCTATTACCTCAGGTGGCAATGGAATTTGTGGATACACCTATCTTCCTGGAAACAACAACCAATGGTATGATGTAATTGTTATGGATAATCAATGCACAACTAATGCAAGTGGAGACACATTACTTCATGAATTTGGCCATCACTGGAATCTAATTCATACACATGGTACAACAAATGGAACGTTAACCGACGAGCTTGTAAATGGTTCTAATTGTTCTACTGCAGGAGATAGAATATGTGATACTCCGGCTGATCCGCAATTAAACGGCAGCAATGTAAGTAATGTTAGCTGCGTATATACTGGAACTGACACTGATGCACAAGGACAACCTTTTGATCCAGATACATCAAATATTATGTCATATTCTCCACAAACATGTACAAACACACTATCTGATGGTCAATTTGCAAGAATGTATGCTGGTTTTCACGCCTTTAAATCATATTATGAATGCCCATCATTTAATATAGATTTTAATTCAGTAGAGAATCAAGACTGTGATGACAATATGAGTGTTGATTTCACAGATACAAGTGTTGGTGCAGTATCTTGGCAATGGGATGTAGATGGAGATGATGTTATAGACTACACTACACAAGATGTTTCCCACACATATACTCCTGGAGACTATGATGTCACTTTAACTATTACAAATTCAAGTTCATCTTCAATAACTAAAGTTTTTCCAAATTATATTAGCTATAATTCAAGTATATATGAGACAGCCAAAGTATTCGCAACTATAAAAGTAGTTAATGGTGTTGATCAAAATACATGGGATTTTACAGATAGTTCAGGTGCAATAATAGATTCTGGAGGACCTTATAGTTCTTCTGGTGAATACACACATGAATTAGATGTTGTTCAATCTGAATGCTATACGTTTACTATTTACGATTCTCAAGGTGATGGTCTATCAAATAACAACAACTTACAAGGTGCTGCAGGTCAAGAGTGGTATGAATTAAAAACAGATGATGATATTCTTATTCACACCAACACAGATTTTGGCTTTGAAGAAAGTACACAAATAAGCACAAACTACCTTAGTTTATCAGATTTAGATGTTAATAATTTTAGTGTTTATCCTAATCCTTCTGAGTACATGCTTAATATCACAGTAAATGGATTCAATATTCCAGAAAAATATTCAATAATTGATATTAATGGAAGAATTATCCTAGATAAAATTGTTTATTCGGAGTCTGATCTATCTGTTTCTGTAACATCATTAGAGCCAGGAATATATTTTCTAAATATAATTGCAAACGATAAAGAAGAAAATATAAAATTTATAGTAAAATAAAATTAACTTATTTCAACTAATGCCTTATTTATAGATCTGATTAGTGAAGGTCCTTCATAAATAAAACCAGTATATATTTGAACTAGATCAGCACCAGCATTAATTTTATCTATAGCATCCTGAGCAGAGTGTATACCTCCTACTCCAATTATTGGTATTGAGCCCTTACTCTTTTCTGATATATATCTAATTACTTCATTCGATCTCTCTAAAATAGGTTTCCCGCTCAATCCTCCAGCTTCATTCATGTTTTTAGATTTTAGATTATTTCTTTTTATAGTGGTATTAGTTGCTATAATTCCATCTATTTTTAAAGACAGTACTATTTCAACTATATCAGAAATATGGTTCTTTGATAGATCAGGAGATATTTTAAGAAGTATCGGTTTTGGTTTTGATTTTTTTAAGTTCTCAGCTTTTATAGATTTTAGTATCTCTATTAAAGGCTCCTTATTTTGTAGCTCTCTTAAGTTTGGAGTATTAGGTGAGCTTACATTTACTACAAAATAGTCTACAAAATCGTGTAAATAATTAAAGCACAGCAAATAATCATTAGTAGCTTGGTTATTTGGAGTTGATTTATTTTTTCCGATATTTCCTCCAATTAATACATTTTTGTTTTTCTTTAAACGAGCAGCTATTTTAGACATTCCATCATTATTAAAGCCCATTCTATTGATTACACCCTCATCATCAACTAGTCTAAATAATCTCTTTTTTGGATTACCCTTCTGAGCCTTTGGCGTAACCGTTCCAATTTCTATAAATCCAAAACCAAAACAAGTCAACTCATTGTAGAGTTTCGCGTTTTTATCAAATCCAGCAGCTAATCCAACAGGATTCTTAAATTCTAAACCAAAGATTTTTTTATGTAATTTTTTATTTTCTACAGAATATATCTTACTTACTATATAACCAATAAAAGGAAGGTTTAAAATTATTTTAAAAAAAAGAAAAGTAAAATTGTGAACTTTTTCAGTGTCAAACAAAAATAAAATAGGACGAATTATCTTTTTATACATTCACAGCAATGAACTATGAAACAAAAATATAATAAAATGACTTAACTAAAAAGCAAGTAATAAGTTATTGGTTATTTAGTTTTTTTTAGCTTATTAGTTAAATCCATAGAAATTGCTGATTTATCAAACTTAATTTTTCCAGCCATAGTTGCAATTATGCAAGTTCCTTCTTTATGATTAATATCATTAATAGTTCCATAAATACCACTCTTAGTAACTATTCTATCACCCCTATTAAGATCAGAGCTGAATTTTTTTTCTTTTTTTGCTTGATTCATTTGTGGTCTTATCATAAAAAAATATAAGACCAATAAAATTAATATGGGAAAAATTAAACTATCCATTAAGCTAAACTATTGAATTATTGGCCCAGGTGGTTGCTTCTTTGGGTTATTTTTAAGCTTTTGATCCATCTCAGGATTATTGACAAAAGCTGTTATTTTAACTGTTTCTCTACCTGTTTGTGTATTTGCAGTAATTGTAACTGTCTTAGATGTATTATTACGACCTTTGCCATCAAATTTTACAGTAAACTGGGAAGACTCACCTGGATTAAGTGGTTCTCTACTCCAATCTCTAGGAACTGTACAACCGCATGTACTTTTAATATCTGTAATAACTAAAGGAGACTCTCCTGTGTTTGTATAAGAAAAAACAGTTTCAACAGGAGTTCCATTTTGAATCACACCAAAGTCATGGGTTGTCTTATCAAAAGACATAACAGGAAATTTTGATGGGGAATTATCTCTGACTGAAGCCTTTTGTACGTTATCAGACTTAACCTTACTAAAAGGATCATCTCCACAAGCAAACACAAAAAAGAACGATAATAAGAATAATATATGTTTCATTTTTTTAAGATTAAATTTTGATGTAAAAGTAAAAAAAATTGTCATTCATGCAAACCTCTTCCTTCTTTAATTATTTTACCTGATTTTAAAAAATCCTTTGCAATACCATCAAGTATACCATTGATAAACACGTTACTTTTTGGTGTTGAATATTCTTTTGATATTTCTATATATTCATTTAATGTTACTTTTATAGGAATAGTTTTAAATTCAATAAGCTCACAAACCGCCATATTTAACATAACATAATCTAGTCTTGCAATTCTATCAGCATCCCAATTTTTGATCTTTTTTGAAATTTCATTATTGTAATTACTATAGCCTTTTATAGTTTTCTTGAGTAAATCTTTAGCAAAAATTTTATCAAGCTTGTCTTTGTATAATTTGGGTAAAAAATATGTTTTAGAATTTACTTCTTTTGACTTATTTATTAATTTTAAAATAATAGTATTTATTAGTGGAAAATCATCTATCCAATTAATATTTCTGTCTTCTAGATAACTATAGAGCTTGTCATTTGCAACAATAATGTTTTTATAAAATTTAGCTATAAAATTTTTATCATTTTTATAAGAGATTTCTTCACTGTTTATGTATTTAGAAAACAGTTCATTCTTTGTTAAATTCTCATAAATTAAATCAACATATTTATAATCCAAATCCCAAAGATTTAAATTTCTTTTTTTTATTTCCTCTATTAATAAATAATCTGATTTTAATAAATTTAAGAACTGGTTCTTTATAAATTTTTTATTGTCATAAATGTTATTTTGATCAGATAAAAGTTTTTCTTGAGAAATTAGATGTTTTTCTTGTGCTTTTTTTGATATTTCTATAAGTAATGAAATTAAAATAAGATATAAATCATACGCAGAATCTATGCTTTCTAAAAGTTTTTTCTCTGTCTCTTTTGTATATTCGAAATCAGAAATTCTTAATGCGTAGATAATTTGCATTACTTTTAAGCGGATATGTCTTCTAGTTAGCATTTTTAAAGAACATTTAATTAAATGAAATTATAAAACTTTAATTTAATTTTACCGCAAGGTACTATTAAAATTTTATTAGAAAGAATTTAGAATAAGTGAACGAATTAAAATATCTAAATAAATATTTTTATAAATACAGATTAAATCTAATACTAGGAGTTATAATTGTAATAATTGCTAGAATCCTATTATTATTTACTCCTGGATTGATTAGAAATTCAATAAATGTCATAGACGAGTATAGGAAAAATATTATAATTGATCAATCAGTAGTAGAATATGAGCTTATACAAAATATTTTTCTAATTTTTCTTGCAGCTGTTTTATCTGGATTTTTTACATTTTTAACAAGACAAACTATAATTAATGTATCTAGATTTATTGAATTTGATTTAAAAAATGAAATATATAGCCAATATCAAAACCTATCTATGAATTTTTACAAAAAAAATAAAACTGGAGATCTTATGAATAGAATTAGTGAGGATGTTTCTAGGGTAAGAATGTATGTTGGTCCTGCAATAATGTATTCAATTAATACTGCAACCCTATTAATAATTGTTATTTTTTATATGTACAGACAATCTCCTGAATTAACCTTCTATACGATATGTCCTCTCCCTATTCTTTCTTTCACTATTTATAAGTTAAGTAAATTAATAAATCAAAGGAGCACAATTGTTCAGGAATCTCTATCTAAACTATCATCATTTTCTCAAGAAATTTTTACTGGTATTCAAATAGTAAAATCATATGCAATTCAAGATAAAACCTCAAGTTCATTTAATGATTTATCCTTAGAAAATAAATTAAATCAAATTAAATTAGCAAAGGTTCAAGCACTTTTTTTCCCATTAATGATATTGTTAATAGGCTTAAGTAATTTAATTGTTATATATATTGGAGGTAAACAGTATCTAGATGGGACAATTAGCAATATTGGAATAATAGCAGAATTTATTATATACGTAAATATGTTGACTTGGCCAGTTGCATCATTAGGTTGGATAAGCTCTATTATCCAACAAGCTGAAGCATCTCAAAAAAGAATCAATGAATTTTTGAAAGAAAAATCTGAAATAAAAAATTATATAACAAATGATACATCAAAAATTAAAGGTGAAATTATTTTTAATAATGTAAACTACAAGCACGTAGAAACAGGGCAAATTGCAGCTAATCAAGTAAGTTTTAAAATAAAGCCATTTGATAAACTAGGAATAACAGGAAATACAGGATCAGGGAAATCTACTCTAATGAATCTTCTTTGTAGATTATATGATATTGATAATGGAGAGATATTAATTGATAGAATTCCCCTTAAAGATATAAACATAAAGTCCTTAAGAAGTCAAGTAGGCTATGTTCCTCAAGATTCATTCTTATTCTCAGATACAATAATGAATAACATTAAATTTGGTTTGAATAATGCAACTGATAATGATGTAATTCTTGCTTGTAAAACCGCTAAGATTCATAAAGAAATATTAAGTTTTGAAAATGGATATAAAACAATCCTAGGAGAAAGAGGAATAAACCTTAGTGGTGGACAAAAACAGAGAATATCAATAGCTAGAGCATTAATCAAGCAACCAAAAATTCTTATCCTAGATGACTGTCTTTCAGCTATGGACACTGAAACTGAAAAATCAATATTAGAGTCTCTAAATGCATACACTAAGAATATTACAACGATAATTATTAGCCACAGAATTTCATCAATAAAAGATGCAAACAATATAATTGTTCTTAAAAATGGACAGATAATTCAAGAAGGAAATCATGAACAACTAATTAATCAAAAAGGATATTATAAAGAACTGTATAACAAGCAGATAATTAAAAAAGAAAGTATAGAATAAGTTGTGTTCTTAACTTTTTTTTAGGATTTTTGGCATCTAAAGACTAATACTAATATAAAAACTGGTAAAATGGAGAGAGAAGAAATTTTTTCAAAAACAATGAGAGCGGGTAGAAGAACATATTTTTTTGATGTAAGATCTACCAAAGCAGGAGACTATTATCTAACACTGACTGAAAGTAAAAAATTCACAAATGATGATGG
>CAZXST010000039.1:0-7897 GCA_964643205.1 uncultured Flavobacteriaceae bacterium
TATAAGGCTTGTCCTTTAATTTTTATAATAATTTCATCTACAATTTTTTCAGCATCCTCTGATCTTACTATATTATTTGATAGAGCATTCTGTTTATTTACTTTAATACTTATGTTCTCACTAGGCAGATAGTTAGCATTAAGATCCTGAGATCTTAACCCTCTTGTGTCATAGCCTTGTTGATCAAGAAGGGCTTTGTACTTAAATCTTTTTTCATCTCTTGTAATAAAATCTAAGAAAATATTAAGATCAAGTGTGTCATTAGTAATGGTTTCTTTTATGATATAATCACGAGTGCCATACTTATATTTATCGTGAGTTAATGAGGAGGGAATCGGATCACTATCATAGGCCTTTCTTTTCATTTGATCTATATACCAGTCAGTGCTTAGTAAACTTGTATTTACCACCCTAACATCAGTTCTAATTCCTTCTATTTCTTGAGCGTACCAGAGCGGAAATGTATCATTGTCTCCAATGGTAAACAGTATAGCATTTGGAGCGCAGGATTCCAAGTAATTTACAGCCATTGCATGAGCAGTATATCTGCCAGATCTATCATGATCATCCCAATTATTTGCAGCTAAAATTCCAGGCACTAGAGCTAAACAAAGTAGAGATACGGGGACTGAGACTAATTTAAATTTAATTTTAGACTGTAAATATTCCCATATCGAGTAACAGCCAAAACCTATCCACATAGCAAAAACATAGAATGACCCTACAACAATATAATCTCTTTCTCTTGGTTCAAAGATCCTAACATTAGTATATATCTGTACTGCAATTCCAGTAAATAAAAAGAATACTAGCATTACCCAAAATAATTTTCTACTCCTATACCAAAGAAATATCAACCCTATTAGACCTAATATTAATGGTAGAAAATAGTAGGTGTTACGAGCTTTATTATTTAATACGTCATTTGGGAGATTTTCTTGGCTAATTCCTAAATGCATTTCATCAATAAAATTAATTCCACTAATCCAGTTACCATGCATATTAAATTTTCCTTGCACATCATCTTGTCTCCCAGTAAAATTCCACATAAAATATCTCCAGTACATATATCCTATTTGGAAATCAAGAGAATAATAAATATTACTTAATATAGAAGGTTTTTCAATATCTAGAAACTGCCCATACTGTTTTAGAAATTTGTGAAAGGTTTCATAATCTATTTGGTCAGCCTGAATCTTTACTTTAAAATCATTGATTATTTCAGTTATGGAGTTTTCAGAGATATATTTTGGTTTTATTTTAAAATTTAAAAAACCTGAATATGACAAATAATTTTCTGCATGTTCAGGACTCCACATTCTTGGAAGAAAGGAAGCATGTTTTGAATTATAATTTTGTGTGGCATTTTTATAATCATTAACTATAATATATTTGCCAATTTTTTCATCTTTTTCATATTTAGGTTTATCATCAGTATATGGAGTTTCTTCATCAAGACCTGAATATTGATCAGTGAATAGAGGGCCATAAAAAAGATAGGTCTTAGGATATTGTTCTAGGTTATAATAAGCGAGTAGTTCTCTTACAGTTGAAGGATTATTTTCATTTACAACAACTTTTGAATTAGCTCTAATGGGAAGCATTATCCAGGATGAAAATCCTAAGAAAATAAATAGAATACATAAAACTATAGTATTCCCTGTAACAAGTTTTCTTTTTGAAGTATATGAAATAGCAAAATAAAAAACACAGGCAATTATAAGAAATGAAGCTATTGTTCCTGAATTAAATGGCAGCCCAATATCATTAACAAAAAATAACTCCATAAAACTAAAGAACTTAAGAGTTGGGGGAAGCATTAATTTAAATATGCCCATAACAATTGCAACTCCTGCTATATTTGCAAATAAGAAATTTTTGACACTTATAGTTTTGTAATTTTTAAAGAAATAAATTAATGCAATAGCAGGAATAGTTAATAGTCCCATAAAATGGACTCCAAAGGATAACCCAATTATAAAACTAATTAGCACTAGCCACTTATCTCCTCTAAGCTTATCCATATCTTGCTCCCATCTAAGAGCTAGGTAGAATAAAATAGCCATAATTAGGGTCCCCATTGCATAGGTCTCTGTTTCAACGGCATTAAACCAAAAGGTATCTGTAAAGGCAAAGGCCAGGCTTCCTGTTAGAGCTCCACCAAAAATAGCCATTGATTTATCTTTAGAATCAGATATTTTATTAGAAATTTTTGATAATAACATTGTAATGGACCAAAACATAAATGCTATAGTCAATGCACTTGCAAATCCACTCATCAAGTTTATTGTAAAGCCTACCTGTTCACTACTTAGTGCAAAAATCGAAAAAATAGCTCCTAACATCTGAAAAAGGGGAGCTCCTGGAGGATGTCCTACTTGAAGTTTTGCTGATGTTGTAATATATTCCCCCGTATCCCAAAAGCTAACAGTTGGTTCGGTAGTTAAGTAATACACTATGAATGCAATTAAAAAACACAACCAACCTATGATTAGGTTCCATTTTTTAAAACTTCTTTCATCCATTTTTTTAGGATTTGAGCCAAATTTATGAATAAATTCGCCTAATACTATTTAAAAAATTAACTTAATTCTTTAAATAATATTGTTCAAATAAAAGATTGTTATAAATTTGCTTCCTCATTATTGGCCTATGGTGTAACTGGTAACACGTCTGGTTTTGGTCCAGAAGAGTCTAGGTTCGAGCCCTAGTAGGCCAACTTATCTGATTACAACTATTAATTATTTTGATAGATTTCAAAATAATATTGTATATTTGCAGCCACTGATTAATGAAAAAAATTAAGAGGGGACGAAAAGTCCCCTCTTTTTATAGAAAAATGTTAAGAAATATTATAGAAATAGAATTAGCAAACTGTTTAAAAAACAGAGAGGATCTCTTTTTAATAGATTTAGATATAACTTTTGACAATTCCGTTAAAATTATAATTGATGGAGACAAAGGAGTATCAGTTGATGATTGTATGTATGTTAGTAGATCTATTGAGCATAGCATTGACAGAGATAAGCATGATTTTTCTCTGGAGGTAAGCTCTTCAGGAGCACTAACACCTCTTTCTAGTATGAGACAGTATATGAAAAATATTGGAAGAACTTTGCTTGTAAGAACTACAAATGATATTGACTATGAGGCCAAATTAATTGATGCTGATTCAAATCAAATTAGTCTATTTTGGAAGCAAAGAGAAAGGAAACCTGTTGGAAAAGGAAAAATAACTGTTGAAAAAAAAATAGACCTATTATATAAGGACATTATTGAGGCAAAAGTTAAAATAAAACATTAATTAAATAAATTATGGAGAATATAACATTGATCGAATCTTTTTCGGAATTTAAAGATGATAAATTAATTGATAGATCCACTTTAATGGCAATTCTAGAGGATGTTTTTAGATCCACTTTAAAAAGAAAATATGGGGATGATGATAATTTTGATATTATTATTAATCCAGACAAAGGAGACCTTGAGATTTGGAGAAATAGAATTGTTGTAGAAGATGATAAATTAGAAGATGAAAATTGTGAAATATCCTTAACAGAGGCAAGAAAAATTGAACCAGACTTTGAAGTAGGTGAAGACGTTTCAGAAGAGGTTAAATTAGTTGATTTAGGAAGAAGAGCAATCTTAGCTTTAAGGCAAAATCTAACAGCTAAAATTTATGAGCATGACAGTACTAACGTATATAAGAGATTTAAAGAATTAGAAGGAGAAATTTATACTGCAGAGGTTCATCACATTAGACATAAAGCAATCATATTATTAGATGATGATGCTAATGAGATAATTATGCCTAAGGATAAACAAATTCCTTCAGATTTTTTTAGGAAAGGTGATAATATTAGAGGGATTATTGAGAGCGTTGAACTTATTGGTTCTAAACCTTCAATAATAATGTCAAGAACATCTCCATCATTTTTAGAAAAATTATTTGAACAAGAAATTCCAGAGATCTTTGATGGTTTGATAACGATAAAAAAAGTTGTAAGAATACCTGGAGAAAAAGCTAAAGTAGCTGTGGATTCATATGATGATCGCATTGACCCAGTAGGAGCCTGTGTTGGGATGAAGGGGTCAAGGATACATGGAATAGTTAGGGAATTAGGAAATGAAAATATAGATGTTATTAATTACACCAACAATTTACAATTATTTATTGCTAGATCGTTAAATCCAGCTAAAATTACTTCTATGAAGATTGACGAGGAAAACAAAAGAGTTGAGGTTATCCTTAATCCAGAAGAAGTAAGTAAAGCCATAGGAAGAGGCGGTCATAATATTAGGTTGGCTGGAAAAATTACTGGATATGAAATTGATGTATTTAGGGATGGAGTTGAGGAAGATGTAGAGTTGACCGAATTTTCTGATGAAATAGAATCATGGATTATAGAAGAATTAGCTAAAGCAGGACTTGATACTGCCAAAAGTGTTTTAGAACAAGAGCCTGCAGATTTGGTTAAGAGAACAGATTTAGAAGAAGAGACAATTAATGATGTTATAAAAATCCTTAAGGAAGAATTTAATGACTAATAATTTTATATAAAACATACTTTATGCCTGGAGTTAGATTAAATAAAGCATTAAGAGAATTAAACATTTCTATTGATCGAGCAATAGATTTCCTAGAATCAAAAGGTCATCAAATAGAAAAAAGACCCACAAGTAAGATTAGTGAAGAAATCTATGAACTATTATGTGGTGAATTTCAAATTGATGCTGACCACAAGGTTGCTTCTAAGGAAGTTGCAGAGGCACAAATTAAGGAGAAAGAGGAATTGAGATTAAAAAAGGAAGAAGAGTTAGATGAAATAAATAAAAAGAAAAAAGAACAGGAAATAATTACTGCAGCTTCTAAAGTAACAAAATTTAAAAAATTTGGAAAAATAGATTTAGATCCAAAGTCAAAAAAAGAGAAGCCCATTGATGATAAGGAGTCTAAATCAAAAGAAGAATCCAAGACAAAAGAAGAAAAACCAGATCCAGCTGTAGCAGATAATTATAAAAAGCTATCTGGATTAAAATCTACAGGAGAAACTATTGATTTATCTAAATTTAAAGAAGACTCAACTTCAGAAAAGCAAGAAGAAAAGCCAAAACCTAAGAAAAGAAGAAAAAGAATTACTTCTAGCCCTAAAGGTGGTGATCAGAAACAAAAATCAAAATCTTCTGGTAGAGCAAGAGTTAAATCTAAAAAAGGAGTTAAAGAAGAGCCAAATGAAGAGGAAGTTCAAAAACAAATTAAGGAAACATTAGAAAAACTTCAAGGAAAATCTGTAAAAGGAAAAGCGGCAAAATATAGAAGAGAGAAAAGAGAACAGCACAGACAAAAATCTGAAGAAGAACTTGCTGTTTTAGAGGAAGAAAGTAAAGTAATAAAGGTTACAGAATTTGTCACTGCAAATGAAATTGCTACTATGATGAATGTTCCATCTACTGATATTATTTCAGCTTGTATGACATTAGGGATCATGGTGACTCTAAACCAAAGGTTAGATGCGGAAACACTTTCAATAGTAGCTGAGGAATTTGGCTATAAGGTAGAATTTGTAACTGCTGAAGCAGAAGAAGTCCCTGAGCAAGTATTAGATGATCCAAAGGATTTAAAGCCTAGAGCTCCTATTATTACTGTGATGGGGCACGTTGACCATGGAAAGACTTCATTATTAGATTATATAAGAAAAGAAAATGTAATAGCTGGAGAATCGGGAGGGATTACTCAACATATTGGAGCTTATAGTGTAGAGTTAAATGAAGGTCAAAAAATCGCTTTTTTAGATACTCCAGGACATGAAGCATTTACTGCCATGCGGGCCAGGGGAGCACAAGTAACAGATTTAGCTATAATAGTAGTTGCAGCAGACGATGATATAATGCCTCAAACTAAAGAAGCTATATCACATGCTCAGGCAGCTTCTGTTCCAATTGTTTTCGCAATAAATAAAATTGACAAACCTGATGCTAATCCGGATAAGATAAAGGAAGGCCTATCAAATATGAATCTTTTGGTTGAAGATTGGGGAGGAAAAATTCAGTCTCATGATATATCTGCTAAAACCGGAGATGGTGTAAATGAGTTATTGGAAAAAGTACTTCTGGAAGCTGAGCTGTTAGAACTTAAAGCTAATCCAGACAGGAATGCCTCTGGAACTGTTGTTGAAGCATTTTTAGATAAGGGAAGAGGCTATGTTTCAACAATTCTAGTTCAAGCAGGTACATTAAAAATTGGAGATTTTGTTTTAGCTGGAAAAAATACTGGAAAAGTAAAAGCGATGTTTGATGAAAGAGGAAATACTCTTGAAATTGCTGGGCCGTCAACACCAGTTTCAATACTTGGTTTAGATGGAGCTGCTCAAGCAGGAGATAATTTTTCAGTTTATAATGATGAAAGAGAGGCTAAACAAATTGCCACAAAAAGAAATCAATTACAAAGAGAACAGAGTGTCAGAACTCAGAGACATATTACTTTAGATGAAATTGGTAGAAGGATTGCTTTAGGAGAATTTAAAGAGCTAAATATAATTCTTAAAGGTGATGTAGATGGTTCTGTAGAGGCCTTAACAGATTCTTTTGAAAAATTATCTACTGAGGAAATTCAAGTTAATATAATTCATAAAGGTGTTGGTGCAATTACAGAAAGTGACGTATTACTTGCCTCAGCATCAGATGCATTAGTAATAGGCTTTAATGTTAGACCTATGGGCAATGCAAGGGAAGTAGCTGAAAAAGAAGAGATCGACATAAGAACATATTCAATTATATATGATGCTATTAATGAATTGAAGGATGCTATGGAAGGATTGCTGTCACCTGATATTAAAGAAGAAATTACAGGCCTATGTGAAGTTAGGGACATTTTTAAAATATCCAAACTAGGAACTATTGCAGGTTGTATGGTTACAAAAGGTTCTATTTTAAGAAATTCTGATGTAAGACTAATTAGAGAGGGTGTTGTAATTTTCTCCGGCTCTTTACAATCATTAAAAAGATTCAAGGATGATGTAAAAGAGGTAAAGAAAGGTTATGATTGTGGGCTACAGATCAATGATTTCAAAGATATAAAAGTAGGTGATGAAATTGAAGGGTTTATCAATGTTGAAATTAAAAAGAAATTATAAATCAGACTAATTTATATTTTCTTCTTCTATTTCTTCTGCTTCTAAAATAGGCCTTATCACTGGTCTAAATATAAATGCATCTGAAAAATACTTTTTAATTTCTATTAGTTTTCTGTCTGCTTCTAATTGACTTAAATAACGTCCAACCCATATTTTATAGTTAGGAGTTTCATATACAATATCAACAATCGTATCAATTTTTTGTTTTTCAAATTTTTCTTTGATTATCTCAGCATCCTTACGGTTGCCATTATAAATTTGTATTCTAAGCATTGAAATATTTTTATTTATTTCTTTTTTTATTTCTATAACTTTTTCAATATCAACACTTTGTGTTATTTCTACATTTCCAGCTTGCGCATTAGAATTGAGATAGCTAAATAGAATAAATGCTAACATTTGAAATACAAAAAATATATTTTTCATAATAAACAAATTTAATGGATTATAATTTATCCTATTGAATTTTTATTTAGAATCATTATAAATTACTATTTTACATAAATTATAAATAATTTTTTGTTTAAATAACTATTTTTGGTGTTACTTTTGTGCTTTGTTTTTTTAAACGATTTTTGAATGGATTTAAGATATAAAAGACAAATTTTAGAATCTTTTAATTTTAGAAATAATTTAACTTCTTCTAATTTTTTTTTAATCCATTTATTTTTCATCTTTTTTTTAATTTTCCCATTTACCAATTCATTAGCGCAAGATGTTGATATAGTAGCTGGTAAATCCTTGTTTAATACTAATTGTGCAGC
>CAZXST010000040.1:0-7388 GCA_964643205.1 uncultured Flavobacteriaceae bacterium
GGAGGAAGTTTTATTGTTCTCTCTATGGATGGGATATAATTCCACACTTCATTTTCTCTTTTTAAGAAAACTGTCCCCTTTTCTTTTGCTGGGGAAACCACTACTGAGGCAAAATAATCTTCTCCAATTGACCAACCTTTCATTACCATCTCTTTACTCCATTTGGGACGAACAATTTTTATCATCATTTCTTGGTATGATGATTCAATTCCTCGAATTTTTTGGTCGGATATTTTTAGAATTTCACTTGATTCTTGTGTGAAGGATGTTAGAAAAGAAAACAGACAAATTATAAAAACTAATTTTTTCATATTGTTGTTTGCCAATTGATCTTTAATAGAAGAAATTGCTGTTCAAATTTACGAAATTTATATTCTTTATAGGCATGATTAATGTCATATATCATTTAGTTCTTTAAATTTAAATCGATCTAGCTCAGGAGTCTCATGTTCTTGAATCATGATTTTTTCAATTCTCTTAATAATATCGGGATGATCTTTGGATAAATCAATTTCTTCGCCCAAGTCATTTTCTAAATTGTACAATTCTATTTTCATATTTCCATCGAAAATATTTTTTCTAATACCTTTCCATTTACCTATTCTTACAGCTTGTTGACCTTTATAACTTGGAAATTCCCAATAAAGAAAATCATGAGTTTTTTGTTTTGTATTGAGTAATGTATTCTTAAAGCTGATGCCATCAATTTTATCAGGAATATTAGCTCCAGCAATATCACATAGTGTAGGTAGAACATCATAGAAGGATGAAATATGATCTGAAGTTGACCCTGGTTTTATTTGATTAGGCCAGCTAACTATCATAGGAACTCTTATCCCACCTTCATGTAGAAAACCTTTTGTTTTTCCATACCCATTGGAAAATGGCTTTGAACTGTTAAAAAAATTAAAATCAACACCACCAAGATAAGTAGGTCCATTATCACTAGAAAAAACAATTATAGTATTTTCATATTGACCTATTTCTTTCAACTTTTGGATTAATTCTCCTATTTGGTTGTCTAGATGGGTAATCATTGCTGCGTATGTAGCCTTGGGAAATCTATTTGGGAAATAACCTTGATTTCCCAAATATGGATTTGGATCATCTAATATTTCTTTATAGGGATTTACACTTTCTGCTGGTGCTTGTAATGGCAGGTGAGGAAGTGGTGATGCATATAATAAGAAAAAGGAATTATTCTTATTATTTTCAATAAATGATAATGCTTTCTGATGAATTTTATCAGGAGCATATTCCTTTTGAGTAAAAATAGAATAACTTGATTCATCCATAGGGTTATCTTCTGGATTTAATTTAGTAGTTGGGCTAATTAAATCATTTTCTAGAAAGACTTTTGTCTCATTTTCCCAAAGATGAGAAGGGTAGAGATTGTGAGCCTGCCTTTGACAATTGTATCCATAAAAAGAATCAAAACCTTGCAGATTTGGGACTCCAACAGTTTCGGGAGCTCCTAATCCCCATTTTCCAAATATTCCTGTTGTATAGCCTGCTTTCTGTAGTAGTTTGCCAATAGTTACGGTATTTTCTGGAATAGGTCTTTGCCCTTCAAGTGAAGTATCACTAAAAGCTTTGATATAATCCCACACCTCACCTCGATCTCTCCACTCATCATTTCCTCTTATATAGGAGTGTCCCATATGTTTTCCTGTAAGCAAAGAATATCTAGCTGGAGCACACACTGGAGCACCAGAATAATGCTGTGTAAATACCATTCCATTAGTTGATAATAAATCAATATTTGGTGTTTTGATTATTTCCTGACCATTATAACCTACTTCGCCATAACCTAAATCATCTGCAAGAATATAGATAATATTTGGAGTAGCTATATTTTCTTTATTTGAGCAACTACTCAGAAAACAGAGCAATAATAATAAATAAAATAATTTATTAAACTTCAATTGCATAAGCATTAGATGTTTTATTATTCATAGCATCAAAATAAAAATCAATTTGACCCAAATACAAACCAAAGCATCCTACTTGATTGATTATTACTTTTTCTTGATCAATGTTTGTAACAATTTCCGGTCTATCTAAAAATGTGTGTGTATGTCCACCAACAATTAGATCAATATTCCTTGTAGACTTAGCCAGGGTTACATCGGAGATCTTTTTAGAATCATTTTTATAAGAATGACCCAAATGTGATAGACAAATGATTAAATCACATTTTTCTTCTTCCTTTAGTATTTTAGTCATTTCTTGAGTTATCTCAATAGGATCAAGGTATTTAGTTTCCTTATACAAGTTATTATTAACTAATCCTTTTAGTTCTATTCCTAATCCAAATACCCCAATTTTAATATCAGATTTATTAAATATCATATAGGGTTTTGCATGTGAATCCATTATGGTGTTTTTAAAATCATAATTGGATGAGATAAATTGAAATTTTGCATTAGGAAGCTGTGCGTATAGACCTTCTATACCATTATCAAAATCGTGATTACCAATAGTAGCAGCATCATAGTTTAGCATACTCATTAGTTTAAATTCAATTTCTCCTCCATAATAGTTAAAGTATGGCGTTCCTTGAAAAATATCACCTGCATCTAGCAGTAATGTATTAGGATTACTACTTCTTATAGATTCAATAATTGTTGATCTTCTTGCTACTCCACCCTTATTTGGAAATTTTGCATGATTGTTATTAAATGGTTCAATATGACTATGTACATCATTTGTGTGCAAAATGGTAATTTTCTTTTGCATAGAATCCATACAACTATTAAAATTTAAAGCACTTCCAGAAAGGAGTAATGATGAATAAATGCTATTTTTAATAAAGTTTCTTCTTTTCATTAGTTCTTTATAATAAATCTATTGTCTATTTTAAAATTTACAGTATCAACTTCTTTAAAATAGTCAATAAGTACATTTCTTATTTTATAATCTAGGGTAGTGTTTTTCTTACTTTTACTAAAGAAAGTCATTTTATCTCCACCATTTAGCAGATAATCACTAGTCGCTACAGAATAAATTTCATTTTCATCAATCTTTTTCCCGTTAATTTTTGCATCTAAAAGATTGTAGTTTTTGTCTAGCACAATATTTATTCCTGAGATAGGATGAGCTTTTTTGGTTAGAGTTAAATAATTAATTAATTCGTAAACATCCCTGCCTTTTAGCTCACAAACAACAACACTGTTTTCAAAAGGCATTACTTTATAAGCTGTTCTAAAGGTTATATCTCCTTTTGAAATCATTGATCTAATACCACCATGATTTAACAAGATAAAATCAATATTTTTATTTGTCCTAGCCTTGTATACTGGATTTGATAGTTTTAAGGTAACATCTGCCATCATATTCCCAATAGCAGTATTGAGAAGTCCATTTTGCTTGTCATAATCTACAGGACTATATGCCAGGACACTATCCATTTGTTTATCAACCTTATTCTTATAAGGAATAATAAAATCTACTATATTATTATCATTTTCAATGGCATTATTTATCTCAATTTTATTTCCTGATAATATATGCTTATTTTCACAGCTTTCTATTGAGAAAAATAAAAGAAATAATGTGATAATTCCTCTGCTCATATTTAGAATTAATATAACAATTGTTATGTTTAATTAATTACATTTGTATAATACCAGTAATAAGATATGTTTTTAAACTTATTTAGGAAAAGATCTAACCAAAAATATATTAACAAAATATTAAATTCCAAGAGATCAAAAATTAGTGAAAAAAAGATTCGATCTGTTGGAATTATATTAAGTCTTGATGAATATAAAGATTACGATAAATTGCGTGATATCTTTGTTGATTTTGGTGTAAATGAGAATAAGATTAAGTTTATAACATATGTCTTTGATAAAGATTTTCAATTAAATCATTGGGATGATTATTTTAACCCTAAGGATTTTGGATGGAATGGCAACATAACTAATATTGCTTTAACTGAATTTATAGATTTTAAATATGATGTTCTTATTAGTTATTATCGAATAGATAACATAGATTTAAATCTTGTTACTGCCAAATCAAAAGCTAACTTCAAAGTAGGAATATCTAATTTTGATCAACGCTTAAATGATTTTATAATTGATATAGGAGTTGAACATGTTGATGTTTTTAAAACTGAATTAAAAAAGTATTTAAAGGGATTAAATAAGATTTTTTAATATTCTCTTGATATACTTTTAATTTTATAATAAATATTTAATTTATACTTTTGCATTCGCTTGATTTAAAATGAAAAAAATTCAATTTATACTAATACTTGGTCTGATACTTTCTTGTTCAGAGTATCAAAAGGCATTAAACTCTGATGTAATTGCAGATAAATTCCTTTTAGGAACATCTCTGTATGATGAAGGGAATTTTAAAAAAGCTAATAGGTTATTTACTCAAATCGTTCCTCAATATAGAGGAAGACCTCAGGCTCAGAAATTAATGTATATGCATGCAAAGTGTTTTTATGAAACAAAAAACTACTATACTGCAAATTATCAATGTGAACGATTTGCAAGTTCTTATCCTGAGAGTGAAAAAGTTCAAGAAATGGCATTTCTTGGAGCGAAAAGCTATTACCATCTTGCTCCAATTTTTTCTAAGGATTCAAAAGAAACATTAACTGCAATTGAAAAGCTTCAAGCATTTATTAATACTTATCCTGAATCTGAATATATAAGTGAGGCTAACGAATTGATATTTGATTTAGATTTTAGGCTAGAAATGAAGGCTTATGATACTGCACTTCAGTACAATACACTTACAGATTATCAAGCTTCTATAAAGGCCTTTGATAATTTTATACTGGATTTTCCGGGATCAAAACTAAGAGAAAAAGCAATGTATTACAGATTTGATTCATCTTATAGGTTTGCAATTAATAGTGTTACTTGGATGATGCAGGAGAGGATTGATAAAGCTATTAGTTACTATAATAGTTTTAAGAAGTATTATGAGTCATCTGAGTTTATAAAAGAAGCTGATCTGAAATTAAAAGAATTAAACGAATTAAAAACAATATAATAAGAGAATTATGGATTTAAAAAACAGCAATGCTGCTCAAACTACCGAAACTTATAACAAAGAAGTTATTGAAGAAAAAACCAATAACATATATGAAGCAATATCTATAATTGCTAAAAGAGCTGAGCAAATCAAAGGCGATGTAAAAAAGGAATTGATTGATAAGCTAGAAGAATTTGCAACTTACAATGATAGTTTGGAAGAAATTTTTGAGAATAAAGAGCAAATTGAAGTTTCAAAATTTTATGAAAGACTCCCTAAGGCTCATGCAATTGCTATTCAAGAATGGTTAGAAGAAAAAATTTACCATAGGGATAGTAATGAAGAAATAGAAGAATAATCACATGTCAATTTTAAGCGGAAAAAAAATTCTACTGGGTATATCAGGTGGTATTGCCGCTTATAAAACTGCAATACTTGTTAGATTATTTATTAAAAATGGTGCTGAGGTAAAAGTTGTTATGACCCCAGATGCTAAGGAGTTCATTACACCTTTAACACTCTCAACATTATCTAAAAACCCAGTATATTCTAGTTTTACTTCTGATGATGAAGATGAAACATGGAATAACCATGTAGATCTAGGAATTTGGGCTGATTTGATTCTAATTTGTCCTGCAACGGCTAATACACTGTCAAAAATGGCCAATGGAAATTGTGACAATCTGCTGATTGCAGTATACTTGTCAGCAAAATGTCCTGTATATTTTGCTCCAGCTATGGATCTAGACATGTATAAGCATCAATCAACTAAAGACTCAATAGCTAAACTATTAGAAAACGGAAATATTCTAATTCCTGCTGAAACAGGCGAATTAGCAAGTGGTCTGATAGGAGAGGGAAGACTAGCTGAACCAGATTCAATTTTAGATTTTATTGAAGCAGATATTATTAAGTCATTGCCTTTAAGAGGTAAGAAAATATTAGTTACAGCTGGACCTACTTATGAAGCTATAGATCCTGTAAGATATATTTCAAACCATTCGAGTGGAAAAATGGGCTTTGAAATTGCAAAAAAGGCTTCTGACTTAGGAGCAGAGGTATTTTTGATAAGTGGTCCATCAAATCAAAAAATATCTACTAGATCTATAAATTTGATTAATGTAGTTTCTTCTAAGGATATGCATAAGCAAGTACTTAAACATTATGCCAAGGCTGATATTGTTATAATGGCAGCTGCAGTTTCAGATTTTAAACCTAAAGAATTTTCAAATAAAAAAATAAAAAAGGACAATAATCAATCTAAAATTGAGTTAGAAAAAACAAAGGACATCTTATTAGAATTAGGAAGTCTAAAGAAAAACCAGTTTTTAGTTGGTTTTGCTTTGGAAAATGAGAATGAGATTGAAAATTCCTTAAAAAAACTAAAAAATAAGAATCTTGATTTAATTATATTAAATTCTCTAAATGATAAAGGTGCTGGTTTTGGAACAGAAACAAATAAGATCACTATTATCAATAAAAAACAAGAGCAAACTAATTTTGATTTAAAAGATAAATCTGAGGTTGCAGAAGATATTCTTAAATCTATAATGAGCCAAATAAATGTTTAGATTAACTATAATACTATCGCTATTTATAACAACTCTTACATTTTCTCAAGAGTTAGCCTGCACAGTCACTGTGGATGCTAGACAAACTGGCAATGAGAACCTGCAGATTTTTAAATCACTGCAAAATCAATTAACTGAGTTTATAAACAATACTAAATGGAGTAACAGAAATATAAAAAATAATGAAAGGATTGATTGCAGTATGTTTATTAATATTTCAAGTTATGATAACGATTCTTTTCAAGCGACCCTGCAAATACAGTCATCAAGACCTATTTACAACTCTTCATACAATTCTCCTGTATATAATTTTAATGACAAGAATTTTACTTTTAGGTACCAAGAATTTCAAAATTTAATATTTAATCCGGAGGTTTTTGAGTCAAATCTTGTTTCAGTAATAGCTTTCCATATATATATGATAATGGGTATTGATGCAGATACATTTGATCTTAATAGCGGTGATGTTTTTTACAACCAAGCAAGAAAAATACTAGACTTTTCTCGACAAAATGGATTTAAGGGTTGGGCTCCTAATGATGGATTACAATCTCGATATTATTTGATTGACAATATACTATCTCCAACATACAAGGAATATAGAACAGTTCTATTTAATTACCATTTTAAAGGATTAGATTTTATGACTACAGATTTAAAACAATCTAAAAGTGGAATATCAAAGTCTCTTATGTTGTTAGATCAAATGAATAAAAGAAGACCTAATTCATTTATTTTAAGAGTATTCTTTGATACGAAGTCTAATGAGATTCAAGATATTTTTAGTGGTGGCCCTAGTATTCCAATAACCAATCTAAT
>CAZXST010000041.1:0-7362 GCA_964643205.1 uncultured Flavobacteriaceae bacterium
TTTTTAATAAATTTAATAAGATCTGAATTTACTGTATCATTCTTATAACGCACTTCATAAAATAGATTTGATCTATTGAATGATGCTTTAAAAATCTTTGCATCAGAAATGTTTAAATTTTTTAATATATCTGATTGAACCTTAGGAGTTGCTGTTGCAGTAAGAGCAACAATCGGAATGTTCTTGCCAATTTTATCAGCTAATGACCTTAAATTTCTATATTCTGGTCTAAAATCATGACCCCATTCACTTATACAGTGAGCTTCATCTATAGCTAATAAAGGGATATTGTTTGATTTAAGAAATTCAATGTTAGATTTCTTTGAAAAAGATTCTGGAGCCAAATATAAGAGTTTAGTAATCCCTTTATTTACATCATCCTTCACTTTTTCTTGTTCATCCTTAGTTAAAGTAGAATTTAAAACATGAGCTATTCCCTCTGTATTAGAAAGACCTCTTATGTGATCAATTTGATTTTTCATAAGTGCAATAAGTGGAGAAACAACAACTGTAGTACCCTCATTTATAAGAGCAGGCAACTGATAGCATAGAGACTTACCTCCACCTGTCGGCATAATTACAAATGTATTTTTACCATCACAAATATTGCTAATTACTTCTTTTTGTAATCCTTTGAACTCATCAAATCCAAAAATTTTTTTTAATGAATCATAGATAAGACTATCATTAATTTTCATTTGATTACCATAGTATATAAGTTTTTATACTACTATTAAGATATGATATTATGATAATTTTAAGAAATTCTTTATTAAAAATTTCGTTTTTTTGTATAATATGTTGTGTTTGAAATTTTGAAACAATTTTTTGAATACATAAATAACAAATTTTGAAAGAAAAAAAATCTATTTTAAGTTATGCCAGAGAAACTATTGAGCATCAAGCTAATAGTATCAAAAATCTATCTAAACTATTAACTAAAGATTTTGAAAAGGCAGTAAATTTAATAAACAAAACTAAAGGTAGAGTTATTGTAAGTGGCATAGGTAAAAGTGCAATTATTGCTCAGAAAATTGTGGCAACATTTAACTCTACAGGAACACCTTCAATTTTTATGCATGCTGCAGATGCAATTCACGGTGATTTAGGACTAATACAAAGTGAAGATGTAATTATTTGTATTTCTAAAAGCGGGAACACTCCAGAGATAAAAGCTCTAGTTCCTTTTATTAAAAAAACAAATAATAAACTTATAGCCATTACAGGTGAAACTAATAGTTATTTATCTGAAAAATCAGACATTGTAATTAGCAGTTATGTTGATAATGAAGCATGCCCTAACAATCTGGCTCCTACAACCAGTACTACTGCTCAACTTGTTATAGGTGATGCAATTGCTGTATGCTTAGTAAAATTACGAGGATTTTCTTCACATGATTTTGCAAAATATCATCCTGGAGGAACACTAGGAAAAAGACTATTCTTAAAGGTTAAAGACCTAATTGACACAAAATCTCTTCCTAAAGTAGATGCTTCAGATTTAATGAAAGATGTAATTATAGAGATTTCTAATAAAATGTTAGGAATTGCAGTTGTAATAGAGAAAAATAAAATTATTGGCGTAATAACTGATGGAGATCTTAGGCGTCAATTATTAAAAAGTCAAGATATCTCTAAAGTTAAGGCTAATGAAATTATGACTAAAAACCCCAAAATAATCAACAAAAATATACTTGCAACTGAAGCTTTAATAATAATGAAAACAAATAAAATATCTCAGCTTATAGTCGCTGAAAAGAACAAGTATATTGGAGTTCTCCACATTCAAAGTTTAATTAAAGAAGGAATAATATAGTGAACGACAATAAAGTTGATAACATGTCATTTTTAGAGCATCTTGAAGAATTAAGGTGGCATATACTTAGATCAATTTTTGCAATCATTGCTGCAGGATTAGTTTGTTTTGTTATGAAAGACTTCATATTTGATACTATAATATTTGGTCCAAAAAACATGTCATTTCCAACCTATAGATTCTTGTGTGAGGCAGCAACTTTTATAGGTGTTGAAACTAATTTTTGTGGAAGTGAATTTCCATTTATTATTCAAAATAGAACAATGGGTGGACAGTTTTCTGCTCATATATGGACTTCAATAATTGCAGGTTTTATTATATCATTCCCTTATGTTTTATATGAGCTATGGAAATTTATTAGTCCAGGATTGCTTCAAAATGAAAAGATTAAGTCTAAGGGATTTATTTTTATTTGTTCATTATTATTTTTTCTAGGAGTAATTTTTGGATACTATGTTGTAGCTCCACTTTCTATTAACTTTTTAGGTGGTTATCAAGTTTCAAATCAAATAATGAATGAAATTGATATTAGTTCATATATCGCTCTGGTAAGATCTGCATGCTTAGCATGTGGGATTATGTTTGAATTACCTATTATAATTTTCTTTTTATCAAGAATTGGGTTAGTTACTCCAAATTCACTAATAAAATATAGAAAATATGCTATTTTGATTGTCTTAATTTTTGCTGCAATTATAACACCTCCTGATATCGCTAGTCAAATTATTGTTGCAATTCCTGTTATGATTTTATATCAGATAAGTATATTTATTTCCAAATTGGTTTTAAAAAAACAAAATAAATGATCCTAAGAGCTGAAAATTTAATGAAATCTTATTCTGGAAAGAAAGTGGTTAAAGATATTTCTTTACAGCTTAAACAAGGTGAAATAGTAGGTCTTCTTGGCCCTAATGGTGCTGGAAAAACAACTTCATTTTATATGATTGTTGGCTTAATTAAACCAAATTCCGGAAAAATATTTTTAGATCAAGAAGATATAACTAAGTTCCCAATGTATAAAAGAGCACAATCAGGTATAGGATATTTAGCACAGGAAGCTTCTGTTTTTAGAAAAATGAGTGTTGAAAACAATATTTTAAGTGTACTTCAACTAACAAATTTATCAAAGAAAGAACAAATAAATAAAATGGAATCTTTATTAGATGAATTTGGATTATCCAATATAAGAAAAAATAGAGGGGATCTTCTATCAGGCGGTGAAAGAAGGAGGACGGAAATCGCAAGAGCTCTTGCAACTGACCCTCTTTTTATACTACTTGATGAACCTTTTGCAGGTGTAGACCCATTAGCTGTTGAAGATATTCAAAAGATTGTTACAGAACTAACAAAAAAAAATATTGGTATACTTATTACAGATCATAATGTAAGGGAAACATTAGCAATCACTGACAGAACATATTTAATGTTTGAAGGTAATATTCTGAAAGATGGTAACCCTGAAGAATTAGCTAATGACGAAACGGTTAGAAAAGTATATTTAGGTAAGAATTTTGAGTTAAAGAAAAAGACTTAATAAAATTTCATTTTTTCCTACCTATAGCAAAGTATGACACTATATAATAAATTCCAATAATTACAAAGACGGAGATAAAACCTCTGAGCAAGACAAATAGTACTGCTGACAAAACGACAATCAAATATCTATATTTATTAACTCCTTTAAACTTAAAATCTACAAACTTTAAATTTATTAGCTTAAATCCTGAATTAAGCAAGTAACAACTTAATGCTGTAATAATAATTAAAAAATTATTATTCAAAATAATTTCTTTTACAAATGAGTCTGTGTTAGGTGATCCAATAATTAACAATAGAGATAAAATAAACAAAGTATTTGCTGGAGTTGGTAACCCTTTAAAATATTTTAAATCTGTATGAGATAGATTGTAATTAGCAAGCCTATAAGCAGATGCTAATGTTATAGTGAAACCAAGTAAAGGAAGAAATGGATCTAAAGAAACTTCCATAAATAACTTGTACATTATTATTCCCGGGACTAAACCGAAAGAAATAAGATCTGCTAATGAATCTAATTGGGCGCCTAATTTACTTTCCAAATTAAATTTTCTAGCAATCCATCCATCCATAAAATCGAAAAATAAAGTTAATATAATGAGAACTGAAATATCTTCTATTGGAAGTTTCCCCTCAATTAGCAACAGTGTAATAATACAGCCTAAAAAAAGATTAAAAAGTGTTAAAATATTAGGAATTATTCTCATAAACAAAATTGAGAGTTCATTACTAATATAATAACTTAATAAATAATATATTCAATAGTTAATGAATTTTAGTTGTTTTTATATTATTATAGCACAATAAGCAAGCCATTTAGAAGTTTTTATTGATATTATCAGTAATGAAGAAGTTAGTTTTCTTATTATTATTTTCCATTCTAGGAATAAATTCACAGAATAATTCAAAATATTCTAATGAATTTCTGAATATTGGTGTAGATGCTCAATCAATTGGTATGAGCAATGCTGTTGTATCTAGCACATCTGATGTTAATTCTACTTATTGGAACCCAGCTGGTTTGCTGCAATTAGAAGACAAGCAAATTTCCTTAATGCATTCAAACTATTTTGCCAACATAGCTACTTATAATTTTGTTGCATATGCAACACCTATTGATGATAACTCAGCGCTAGGTTTTTCTATGATTAGATTTGGAGTTGACGATATATTAGACACAACTCAATTAATAGATGATCAAGGAAATATAAATTTTGATAGAATTAACTTATTTTCAACTGCAGATTATGCTTTCTTATTTTCCTATGCAAGAAGATTAAAGCTTAAGAACTTAAACTATGGAGTTAATATAAAAATAATCAGAAGAATAATTGGTGACTTTTCTAGTTCTTGGGGTTTTGGAATGGATTTTGGAATACAGTTTAAAACAAAGAATAATTGGAATTTTGGGTTGATGGCAAGGGATATAACAACTACTTATAATTCCTGGTCTATAAATCAAGATAGATTAGATGATATCCAAAATGCAATTGAAGGTCAAAATCAAGAGGTTCCAAATGGAACTGAAATAACTATTCCAAAATTGCAAATAGGAGTTTCAAAACAACTGGATATTAAAAATAGTTACACTTTATTAGCTGCATTGGATCTAATGCTTAAATTTGAAGAAAACAATGATATAATTTCAACTAATTTTGCTAGTATAAACCCTGCAATAGGGATAGAGCTTGGTTATATTGATATAGTTTTTTTAAGATTAGGTATGGGTAATTTTCAAAATGAATTACAATTTGATAATTCAAAAGAACTTAGTTTTCAGCCAAATTTTGGAATTGGATTTAAATACAAAAGTATTGAAATGGATTATGCATTTACCGATATAGGCAATCAAAGTATTGCTTTATATTCTAATATTTTTTCATTGAAATTTGATCTCAATTTATTTAGATAATACTATGCTAAAAAAAATTCTATTAATCTTACTATCAGTATTTATCCTAGAGATAGATGCACAAGAAAATATAGAAGAAATACCTCAATATGAAATTAGCATATTAACTGTTGGGCCAGGAAGTTCCCTTAGTGATGCTTTTGGTCACTCTGGAATTAGAGTAATAGATAGAGTAAATGATTATGATATAGTCTTTAATTATGGTGTCTATGACTTTAATGCTCCTAATTTTTATGGGAACTTTGTGAAAGGAAGGCCTATATATAGTCTTGGGATAAACAATTTTGAAAACTTTTATAGAAACTATGTAGAACATTCTAGACAAATAATAGAACAGAAATTAAATCTATCAGAATATAAAAAAAGAGTACTTGTAAATAAACTTATTACAAATTCTAAAGAAGAAAATAAAGATTACGAGTATAATTATTTTAAAGATAATTGCTCAACTAAAATCGGTGATATATTTAACGAATTACTAGAAGAAGAAATTAGAGATGCAGGTATTAATTTAGATAATATGAATTCAAATTCATTTAGACAATTGGTTTATCAGCATATTAGCCCAAATTCTTGGGGAGCATTGGGAATTGACATTTGTCTTGGATCAGTAATTGACAAAAACATCAATTCTCAAGACGAATTGTTTCTTCCATATAAATTAAAATCATATTTTGACAAGCTTGGTAATTCAAATATTAGGAATGGAGATTTGGTAGAAACATCTATTCTCTTTGGAGAATATGCTGACTACAAAGAAAGTTCAATTTCACCATTGTATATCTTTCTAATTATATCCTTAATAATTATTGGAGTTACTTTTTTCGACTACTTAAGAATAACTAGGAGTGTCGTCATTGACATTACTATTCTTTTAGTTACAGGAATAGCTGGATTACTATTAGTTTATTTATGGTTTTTTAGCAACCATGTAGCGTCTGCTTGGAACTATAATCTTCTATGGGCATTTCCATTTAATCTAATCTTACTTTTTCAATTATTTAAAAAAAGACCAAATAGATGGATTATATCGTATCTAAAAATCAATGTTCTAATGCTATTACTGATGAGTTTGCATTGGATCGTTGGGATTCAAGTATTTAATATTAGCCTAATTTCCCTAATTTTAGCATTATTAATAAGATATTTATACCTAATTAAATATTTCTCAAAGAGAATTAGATAGATATATGAAAATTTATACAAAGTCAGGAGATAGAGGTTTAACAAAATTAATTGGTGGAAAAGATGTTGAAAAACATAATATACAAGTTGATGCATATGGCTCAATTGATGAGCTAAATTCATATATAGGTTTAATAAGAGATTTTACTGATGATAAGCACTTAAAAAATTCCTTGATAGAAATACAAAAAAATCTTTTTAATATTGGAGCAATCCTTGCATTTCAAGATGAAAAAACAGCAGAAAAATACCTAAAAACTAGAAAAATAAGGATTCAAAAGGAAGATATCTCAACTTTAGAAGATAATATTGATAAAATCTCTGAAAAATTACCCAAAATTGACAAATTTATTATTCCAGGAGGCCATCAAAAAGTTTCCTACTGTCATATAGCTAGATCTGTTTGCAGAAGAGCTGAAAGAAATGTCTCAAAACTAAAATCTATTTACAATTTTCAAGATGAAATTTTAATTTATTTAAACAGATTATCTGACTATATATTTATTATAGCAAGAAAATTTTCAATAGATCTAGGAATTGAAGAGATTCCTTGGGAAACATAATGATTCAAAAAAATATTAAGAATTACTTGCTTTTTTCGTCTAAAAAATTATTTTTGCAAAAAATAGTTTATCATGTATTGGACGTTAGAATTAGTATCTCACCTAAGTGATGCACCATGGCCAGCTTCAAAAGACGAATTGATAGATTATTCTATTAGAACTGGTGCGCCATTAGAAGTAGTAGAGAATTTACAATCAATTGAAGATGAAGGAGACCTATATGAATCTATTCAGGAAATTTGGCCAGATTACCCAACTGATGAGGATTATCTTTGGAACGAAGATGAATATTAGAATTTATTTAAAGTCTCTTAACTGAGGCTTTTTTTAATATTTTTCATCAAACAAAT
>CAZXST010000042.1:0-2366 GCA_964643205.1 uncultured Flavobacteriaceae bacterium
GGATTTTCACTTTCTCAATATAGCTCTCTCTAAAATCATCTTCTATATATAAAAACCTTTGTGATAAATTATAGCTGCCTAAAATAGAAAACAGTCCAACTGATAGAATAATGAGCAAAACCCTGCTTCTTTGCTTGGATCTTAACTTGGCCCAAACAATGCTTACTAATGATATTAACACTAAAATAATAGCACTCCTTGAGGCAATTAAAAATATGTTAAGTAATAAAAAAATAGCCGCATAAAAATATGTTGTTTTATTCTTCCTGGTTTTTGCGCAGAAATAAAGCTCTGAACAAAATATAAAGGCAATGACGCTAAAAACTCCTAAATAAAGCCTTGGAGTCATCATTAGCTCGACAACTATATCCCCTTTATAAAATACTAGACTGCCTGTTTCTAATATATATAGCAAGATTCTTACAAGTGTAATTCCTCCGCTTAGTATTACTCCTGCTATAAATGCCTTTTTTAAAAAGTGCTGAGGTTTGATGAAAGAAAAAAGAATAGCTAAAAGGCCTATCTGGCCAATTTTTCTTAGTTCTGCAAAGTCTGCAATAAATGTTTGTGCATAAGCAGCTTGTAAACAAATTACTAGAAAAAAGACACCATAGCTAATAAAAGCCTTATTAGAGAGTATCCTGATTACTTGTTTTTTCTCAAAAATAAAAAAGGCAAGCACTAAAAGACATCCCATAATAATGCTGCTAAGTGCATGTGCCAATGGAATAAAAGGTATAAAAAAGCATAAAAACATGCACAATAATAGGTATCCTCTGTTTAAAATAATTTTCATGTTTTTGATTTATAGTCCTTGTTTCTTTCTTTTTATAAAATTGCTCATTTCTCTAGAATAAAATAGAAGTATAAAGCTGCGAATAATTCCATAAATTGGATATATTCCAAAATAGAAGTTTTTTGAAATTACTTTAATCCTGCTTATTACTTGTTGTTTTCTAAATTTTGATGATATTGAATTTTTATCAACTATATAGTCCATTAATATTTCTGGATAGTTTTCTGTTTTATATCTGTTAATTATTTTAAAAAAAAAAGCATAATCCTCTGCATGCAAATAATTCAATGGATATTGCCCTACTTCTCTTAAAACTGAAGATGAAAACATAACTGATGGATGAAGAAATACAGAATTTAAATATGCTAGTTTTTTGATTTTTTTATATTTTGTTGGATGCTTTAAATCAAATAAGTGCTCGCCTTTATCGTCTATGACTCTTGCCCAAGTGCCTAACAGTTTTACATCAGGATTTTTCTTTAAATAGCTGTGCTGAAGTTGAAATTTATTTTTATAACAAAGGTCTCCTGCGTCTAATCTCGCTATATATTTATACTTTTTTTCTCTTGCAAAGTCAAGGCCTCTATTCAAAGAAACTGCTACGCCTTTATTCTGCTTATTTTTCCTATAAAAAATTTTTCCTGCGTGATATTTTTTTTTAAGTCCTATTACGTTTAATTTCTGTTTACTTCCATCGTCTATTATAATTATATCTATACTTATTTTTTCCCTAATTGATACTATAGATTTTTCTAATCCTATCGGATTGTTATAATATGGTATTATTATTATTACCTCCTTATGCATTTTTTATTTTTTTTGATTCTATAAGAAATATTAGGGCTAAACATAGCCAGAAAGCATAAATTCTAAACGAATCCATTTTTAGCCAGTTCATACTAAAACCTATAATTGAAATTAATATTACTGTTGAGTAAAGATTGTGTTTGCTAAAGTTGTTGTAGCACCAAAGAAATACTTGAATTAAAAGACAGCAGAATATTACAAAGCCAATCAGTCCTGTTTCGCTTAAAAATCTTAAATAAATGTTATATCCCGGAGGAAAGCGTTCTTCGTTTTGATTTAAGTACATTAATCTAAATTCCCAATTATTTCTTTTTGCCCATACAGGATAATACTTCCTTGATTCAAAAGCCTGCAATCCATAGCCTGTGCCCGCTACAGGATTTTCAAGAAATACTTTAAACATGGCTTGCTGAATTCCAAATCGAGACTTATTGGAAATTGAGTGCTGTTTGTCTTCTATTTTAAAGGATTGTATTTCACTTCTAACATACCTTGTTATTTCATTAGAATAGATTCCAAAAAGCACAAAAAATATTAATATAAAAGAGAAAGATGTTTTTAGAAATATTTTTGAATGCTTTGAGTTTCTTAGAAGAATAATTGCAAAAATTACTATCTGAATTATAGTAATAAAAAAAGCAGCTCTTGATCCTGAGAGAAATGCTAAAGCAACAACTATTATTGTTGGAATATATTTCCATTTTGAGCTGCTGGTTATAATATAGCTAAACATCCAGCCCGAAATAGATAATAAATATGTGCC
>CAZXST010000042.1:2466-7280 GCA_964643205.1 uncultured Flavobacteriaceae bacterium
TGCTGGTTATAATATAGCTAAACATCCAGCCCGAAATAGATAATAAATATGTGCCAAGTGCAGGGGCCTCAAAAGTTACAGATGAAATTCTATTGCCCCTAGGGTCAATTTTAGCTTCTGTAAAAGGGAAGTAGTCAAATATGTTTAAAAGCATTGTTTTTAAGTCTAGCATCCCGAATTTTACAATTAAAACTTCAACAAAAGCATATACAAATACTATTGACAGGGAAGCAAGTAAAGTTTTTCTTATTCTAAAAAACAGCTTATTAATGTCGAGAGTGTAAAAGGCATTATAAAAGACAATTGGAAGTAAAATTGCACATATTATAAGTGCTCCGTACTGATTTATAAATCTCTCAACACCTGTGGTTTTCTTAAAAAAATATTCCGCAACATTTACGCTGTTTAATATTGCTGCTAAAAGACTCCAGACTGTAAGTAATATTAGAAATTGAAATATTATATTTTGATGTGGAATTTTTATTTTTCTTTTAAACAATAAAAACATAAAAGCTATAGAAAAAAACAGAAAACAAGAATCCCTGTAGAATTCACCTAAAAACCCTATTCCTTCCCATGAATTAAAGGGAATAAAAAATATTCCTATAAAAATTAGAATTGAGGCAATATGTGTTATGCTTAGTTTTTTCATTTATAGCTTTAATTATAATCATTCCACCTCGATGTATCAACTCCTAGTTTTTTAATTTCCTCTACTTCTTTTCTAAAATAATTTATCAAGTATTTTTGTGTTTTATTGTTTATTTTTTCTGACGATTTTTTGTGTCTAGATGAAATGCCATTTAATATATCCTTCATCCAAGGACGAATAGGAATAGCTCTTTTTAATATATTTTTTGTTAAAGAAGGCTTAAATATTATTGATGTAATAATGTTCTTTTTATACTCTCCTCCTGGGTTATATGTTTTGTTTAAGCTTTTAGGTTTAAATCCTGGCTCTGCTCCCAAAAATTTATATGTTTTCTTAACTGTCTGCTCCGGTTCCTGGCTTAGCTCTTCCTGGGTTATAATTAAAACTTTAGAGAAAGCCTCTATTGCTTTACTAATTTTCTTATAATAGCTAGAATTAAATTTGTAATACCAAAAATCTGCGTATTTTAAAATTTTTCTTTTTTCTTCTTGCTTTAAGGCCTCATCAAAACTAAGTGTTTCTCGTTGTTCTCTTAGTAAATGCAAGTAATTTGAATGTGCTCTTTTTATTGGATCTCTAACTAAAACAATAATTTTTGGATTAGAAAGTGTCTTATTTATTTTTGAGAAAAGTTTAGGGTGATTTATATATGATGGAGAGGTCTCTCCTATAATTCTGTAATTTTTTCCTTTCTCAAAACATTTCTTATAATCCTTTAAGTTTTTTATATGTGTTTTTGCTAAAATAGCGTCACCCGCCCCTTTGTTTTCTTTTGAAAATATTTTGTTAGTAAAAAAATGTAATTCCTTTTGGTCAGGCATATATATTTCTGGGTGTTCTGATAAATAGTAGTGCAGAGACGTTGTCCCGCATTTTGGAAAGCCTGATATTATAAAATTGGGTAAACCCATAAACTACGATATATATATTTTAATTCTATCTGTTCTATAAACAACTGCGACAATTAAGCAGTTCCAAAAGATCATACTAACAAGCGTGGCAATTGCTGCCCCTTCAATTCCGTATGATGGAATTAATGCTAAATTTAAAACTACATTAATGCCAAGCCCTAAGGCTAATATGGTGTTTAACTTTTTCTGCTTACCCGTCATGTTTAAGTATACTGCTCCCGGGCCACATAATGAGCTAAAAAGCTGGCCGCCCAAAAGAAGTAACAGCGCATCTCTTGCTAAAACATAGTGCTCGCCAAAGAGTCCTAACATAGCTTTTGAAAAAACAAACAATATTATCAAAACAGGAATGCTTATAATAAAAATAATTCTCGCTGAATCGTTAATTATCTTGTTTAGTTTTTCAAAATCATTAGAGCTATAAATTTCTGCTATTTTTGGAGCAATAACAATGTTAACTGACATAAGCGCTAGAGTTGTAACTGTTGCTAGCTTTACTGCAACAGAATAGTAGGCTATGCTTTCAAAGCCTTCATAAGCTGTTAAAATTATTACATCAATGCTTTGCATAATAAAATATGCTATTGCGCTTAAAGCCATTGGATATGAGCGAGAAAAAATTTGATGGTATGAAAAATTGTAGCTGTTGTTTCTGGAGAGGTTTAATTTTTTAAATAAAAAGGCCACCTGAATTGATGTTGTTAGCGATAGCAACAAAAAGCCAGTCAGGAAAGCCTCTATTAGCCATTCTTGATTTTGTGTATAGTATAAAATTATTGAGAAAATAAAAATGGGCATATATCTAAAAATATTTCTGTATAGCTCTGAAGAAATTGTTTTGTTTAACGCCCTTAGAGTGTCTATATTTAGCATTGTTGTGGTATAAAAAAACAGGAAAGCTATTGATTTTAAAATCAAGGAATGTGCTTCCTGTTTGTTAAAAAGCTCATTAATAAATTGCTCTGTAAACATTACATATCCTAAAACAAAAAGCAAGCAGAGGGCTGTAGTCATCTTTACCATTTTAACATATATTTTTTTAATAGATTGTAAAGAGTTTTTTGCTTTTAAAAACCCTGAATAATATATAATAGACTGGTTTGTGCCAATTAAAGACACTCCGCTGAGGATCATTATTGTTGCCCTAACAAAATCGTATTTTCCAACTAATTCTGCAGAATAATAGTTTGTTAAAAACACCGTAAATAAAAACAGCAAAACAACGCCTGATCCTCTTAGAAAAAGAACCTTGATGCTTTTCTGAATTAATTCATTGCTTATCATTTTATACGCCTCTATCTAATTTGTCTAAATACTTATAAAGTTTTAGAAGAATTGAAGCTATTATAAATATGAATACTAATAAAATTGGGTAATATACTATTTTGTTATCGCTGAGCCCTTCCTGGTTTATTAGAAGGTTTGTCTCATTAATAACCATTACTGTTTCTTTAGATAAGATTCGTTCATTTTTTAGTTCTTCGTTTTGTTCCTCAAGTTCAATTTTTATTTTTATAAGTTCGTTTGGCAAATAGGTTTTATTGTCAATATAGAGCTGTGCTGAACTTTTTTCAAAATCGTTTGTTGAACTGTGTTTGTCTATAAGTTTATTAATTTGTTTAATGGTGTTCTCATTGTTAAGAATACTGCTTGATATGCTTTGCTGTCTTCTTTCTTTTAGACCCAAAAACAATGGATTCTCGTTAAAATATTGTATTATTTTTTTTAATGAGGAAGTGCTTGCCTTTGAAGAAATATCTAAACTTAAAACATGGTATTCATAGTCTGACTTAAAGCCTTCTGTCATTGCTATATTGTCTTCAAACTCTAAATTCTCAAAAAGAGCTCTTATTTCATTAGCATTGATTTCTGATTTTAAAATGTCTTTTAAATCAACGATTGGTTTTATGCTGATTTCTGCTATTTTTTCGTCATTGCTAAGCCCTATGTCATTGCTAAAAAAGTCTTCATCTTCAGATTCTATTTTCTGGTTTATAAGACTAACTGCATCATAGACATAGTTGCCTGCATCAAAATTAATTTTTAATAGCACTGAAGCCTCTTTCGTCGAATCATCCTCAATTATGTTTTCAGTTATAAATCCAAGCGCTGCTCCAAATACTATTATTATACTTATTGTTTTCCAGTTAATAAAAAGCTCTTTTATAGCTCTAAAAGCTATTAGTGTAAGATTTAAAAAAAGGTTTGATATTTTTTTTATAAGCTGGACAATGTCCATTTCTTCATTTGTTTCGTTATTGTTGTTTTTAGTCATGACAGTTTATTTTGTCATATTTAAACGAAACTTCTTCAGGTTTATTTTATCAAAAGATGTTTTATGCTTTTATAACTAGGCCTTGCTTGTGAAGTTGGTCTGCAATTTTGCGGTCATTTGAAATTTTGGGAATTTTGTTTTGTCCTCCCAATTTTCCTATAGAGCTCATATAGTTGTTGAATCCGTTTTTAGAGACTCTTCTTATTTTTAAGCTATTAATTACATTTCCCTGAATAAGATCTTGGTAATATTTGTTTTGACTCTGCATGTTTAAATCCAGGTTTTGTTCAAAGGCCTTAAGGTCGATGGTTTCTGAATCAAAATCTACGAACCATTCGTGGTAAGATGCGGTGCTTTCAGTGCTAAATTTTGGTGCAACAGTAAATTCATTTACAACGACTCCCGTTTTTGCGCATGTCTGCTCTATCGCATTTTCAACTTCTTTTACTATTACGTGTTCTCCAAACGCTGAAAGAAATTGATTAATTCTTCCTGTAACAATAATTTTAAATGGGGATGTTGAAGTAAACATAACAGTGTCTCCGGTGTTGTATCCCCAAAGGCCTGCGCTAGTTGATACAATTAAAACATAATTAACCCCTGTTTTTACGTCCTCTATGGAAATCCTGTTATATTTTAATTTTAAGAAATCTGTCTCAGAAATAAATTCATAAAAAATGCCTGCATTTAAAATTAAAAGCAAGTCGTTCGATCCTTGCTCGTCCTGAAAAGCAAAAAACCCCTCACTTGCTGGGTACACTTCAATGCTGTCAACTTTCCTGCCAATTAGTTTTTCAAACTTATTCTTATAGGGCGCATAACTTACTCCTCCATATATTAAAAGATTAAAATTTTTAAAAATTTCTCCTACTGATTTCCCCGAAGCTTTTTGTAGTTTTTCAAAATACATTTGAAGCCATGAGGGAATGCCGCTTAGAATTCTCATGTCTTTATTTATTGTCTCCTTAACAATTGC
>CAZXST010000043.1:0-7215 GCA_964643205.1 uncultured Flavobacteriaceae bacterium
TAGAGCTTGGAGGAAAAAATCCTTGTATTATCGATGATACTATAGATTTAAGACTAGCCTCTAGAAGAATAGTTTGGGGTAAGTTTATAAATGCTGGACAAACATGTATTGCTCCAGACTTCCTGATTGTTAAAAGAAACATAAAAGATAAATTAATTACACACTTATCGGAAGAAATTGAAAAAGCATATGGAAAAGACCCAAAACAATCAGAAGACTACCCAAGGATTGTAAACAAAACAAATTTATCTAGATTATCAAATATGATTAAGGATACAAAAATTCTCTTTGGAGGAGAATATGATATAGAAACCCGTTATTTCTCCCCTACTATTATTGATGAACCTAAAATTGATGGCCCTATAATGGATGAAGAAATTTTTGGTCCTATTTTACCTATTATTTCATATGATAAAGAAAATCAAATTGAAGAATTAATATCTAAATATGAAAAACCTCTAGCATTATATGTCTTTAGCTCTAACAAAAAATTTTCTGAAAAAATCATTCGCAAATATAGTTTTGGAGGAGGAGCTATAAATGATACAATTATCCAGGTAGGGAATCCAAACCTTCCTTTTGGAGGAGTTGGTCATAGTGGTATAGGTAAATACCATGGCAAGACAAGCTTTGACCAATTTTCACATAAAAAGGCAATTGTAAAGAAGGGCAATTGGCTTGATATTAAAATTAGATATGCACCATATAAAGGAAAATTGGGGTATGTAAAAAAATTCTTTAAGCTTTTTAGTTAATTTACTTAATACTAAATTTAATTTCTGAGTTTGTCATCTTTTGAGAAAGAATGTTTATTGCATTATTTGTTAACTGCAAGATTCTTGGATATCCACCTGTTGTCTGACAATCTCTCATAAGGATAATTAATTTTCCTCCAGGCGTTAACTGCACAGTTCCTGGTATTACATGTGATGTTATAATTGGTTTTATATTATTTTTTATTTTTTCATTTAATATATAACCCATTCTATTATGATTATTAGAGATTGAAAACTGCTTCTTTAATAAATCCTCTTTATTTTCTTTACTTAACTTATGAAATTCTGGACCTTTATAGCATTCAATATTATCAGATAATATTAGTTTTTTTGTTTTTTCTTTATTTATACTTCTTGACTTGTTTATTAAATTATTTAGAAGAATCTTATCGTTTTTATGAATTTTAAAACATTCAGTTATACCCCTATACATACACCTACTTTTCATGACTTTCTCGGATTTAATCCCTCCTTGAAAAGCTATATATGTTCTAAAACCATATTCAAGTCTTCCAAAACTAAGTAAATCGCCTTCTTGTACAACTATCTTATTATACATTTCTATAGAAGAACCATTTAATTTAGCATTCATATCTGAGCCTGTTATAGCTATTATAGTATTTTTCTCAAATTTTAAAGAACAGCCTGTCATTGTTAATTCCAGTAATGCTTCAGATGTTAAATTTCCTAAAATTTTATTTGCAATTTCAGCAGAATTTTCATCCATACTACCACTAACAGGAACTCCATAGTTTTGAAAACCAAAACGTCCTTTATCTTGAATTGATGTATAAAAACCTGGATCTATTACTTTAATCATTTAAAACTTCTTTATTTAATTCATATAAATCAAGCTCTACTTCTTTTTCAATTAATTTATATTCATCCTCTGATATTTGAAAAAATTTAACCTTATCACCAGGTTTTGCAAAACATGGAATATCCTTTGACTTATCAAATAAATTAATTGGGGTATTCCCTACGATATTCCATCCTCCTGGGCTTTGCTGTGGATAAATTCCTGTCTGTTCACCTCCAATGGCTACAGACCCTTTAGGAACTCTTATTCTTGGCTCTTTTTTTCTTGGAATATGAAGGGCATAATCTAAGCCTCCTAAATACATGAAACCAGGTAAAAATCCTATTAAATATACTGAGTAGATAGCCTTGCTATGCATAATGATTATATTTTCTTTAGAGATTTTATTTTGCTTTGATATAATGTCAATATCTAATGCAAACTTATTTTCATAACAAACAGGGATATTCCAAAGAATTCTATCATATTTGCTATAAGGTTTCTGAGATAGATATAGATTCTCTAACTTCTCTATTAATCTGCTTAAATTTTCGATTTTTTTGTTAAAGATTAAAAGCAGTGAACAGTATGAAGATCTTACTTCTAATAAATATTTAAAACCTGTTTCTAACCTGACTTTAAACTCATTGACATCATTATTAATATCCTGGTCAATCCTTTCTGGCCAACTAATTAGAAGAGAATTCTTATTGTATTGAAAATATTTTAATTTATATCTATTCAATTATCAAGATTGATTTTATTTCTATTATTATAAAGATCTTTTATAAGACTGATTATTTTTGGACTATCTCCATGAACACAGAATGTATCTGCTGAAATCTTCTTATAATTTCCATTAATTGTTTGAATTTTATTATCATTAATTACGTTTTCTAACCTTTTTAACATTTTTTGATGATCTAAGATCATAGAATTATTGTTTTCTCTAGAAACTAGAGATAAATCATTATTATAATTTCTATCTAAAAAGACTTCATAATATATATTTATATTATTCTTAATTGCTAATTCTGAAATTAAAGACCCATAGGGAACATATAAAATTTTGTCTGAATATTTAGATTTGATTAATTCAATAATAATCGATGCTGTTCCTAAATCATTTGCTGAGAAATTATAAAGAGCACCATGCATCTTGATATGATTAAGGGAAGTTTCTAAACTCCTAGCAATTTTGTCTAGGTCATCAATTTGATTTATTAATGAATTGAATAGATCTGTATGCGAAATAGAAATATTTTTTCTACCAAAATTCTCTTTATCTGGATAAGAAGGGTGTGCTCCAATATTGACACCATACTTTTTAGCTATTAATATTGTATCAGTCATACTTGACTTATCACCTGTATGACCTCCACAAGCAATACTGCATGAGTTTAAGAAAGGCATTAAGTCTTTCTCCACACCAGTCCCCTCACCTAAATCTGAGTTTATTCTAATCTTACTATTTATTATCATATAATATCAAATACTTTAATTACACTCTTAATACCTAATATTAGTGTTATTAATAATATAAAGCAAGAAACAAGGTTATGCTTCCAATTATTAACATATTTACCCAAAACATTGTTATTATTAGCAATTAATATTAGAAAAAATGTAATTGTAGGTAATAGAATACCATTTGCTACTTGAGCAAATTTTATTATTTCTATTGAACTAATATTTAATGAAGAGCATATTACTCCAACAATAAGGACTATAAACCAAACCATTCTAAATCTAAGAGATTTTAGTTCTGTACTCCAATTTAAACATCCGCAAGTCACATATGCTGCAGCTAAAGGTGCAGTAATTGCACTAGTTAAGCCAGCAGCAAACAATCCAAAAGAAATAAGTTGTTTCGAAAAATTCCCAAAAACAGGCTCTAAACCTTTGGCTAAATCAATTGCTGAATTAAGCTTATCTAAACCTATGGATGTAGCAGAAATTATTATACATATAGATATTAATCCTCCGACAAGTACTGCAACTATAGTATCAATTTTTGCCTCTTTTAAATCTTTTGGAGAGTTCCATTTTTCTTTAGCTAGAGAGACATGAAGAAATAAATTATATGGGACAACAGTAGTGCCTATTAACCCTATAATAATTAAAATACTGTTATCAGGAAAGCTTGGAATAAAAAGACCACTAAAAAATGATTCTAAGTCTGGACCTATTTTAATTGCTGTAAATAAAAAAGCAAGACTCATAAAAAGAACTAGTCCCATCAATATCTTCTCTAATATTCTATTATTTCCTAACAATAAAATAATGAATGCTATAAATCCAATTATTAAGCTGTACGCATTATACCCTCCAGTAATGTCTAAATTTCCAAATACTGCCTCTAATCCAAGTACACCGCCGCTAATATTCCCAGCTTCATAAGCTATATTCCCAACTAAAATAGCGGATAGAATTAAAATTATAGATACTATTCTAATTGTTTTACTTCTGAATTGTGAAACTATTGTATTAGACAAAGAGCTCTGAGATATAATACCGATTCTAACTGCAATTGTTTGCAAAAAAATTGTAATTACAATTGATAATAAAAGAGCCCAGAGCAGCGTAAAACCGAACTGTGATCCAGCAATTGTACACATGGTTACAGTTCCTGGACCAATAAAAGCAGCTGCAATAACTGACCCTGGTCCAATATTTTTTAAATATTTCTTAATTCTTACCTAATTAATTCAATTTTTGTAATCTCTTTTGTGTTATCTGTAACAGAAAATCTATCATCTAATCTCATTCCAACTACCCATACAATCTTATTTTTAGATGTTTCCAGTATTAGTACTTTATCTTTATCAAAAACAGATATTTTCTTTTCTTTTAAGTACTTACTTACTTTTTTCTTTCCATTCATACCAAAAGGATAAAAATAATCTCCAGATAATACATTTCTAAGCCTTAAAGGAAAATCTAGTTTAGCTGAATCTAAATAAATAACATCTGAGTCTTGTTTGGAAATTTTTTTAGCTATACTTAATTTTATCTTACCAACCGATACTTCTACTTCTTTTGATGATTTATTTATTAATAATGTCTTATTTTCTACTTCACTATTTTTAACCAAAATCAAGTGATCTCTATCCTTTAGTAACTTGTGAGTCTTAGAAATAATCTGTTTTCCACTTTGAGAATCTAATAAATCTCTAATATCATTCCACTGAGTAAAATTGTACCTTTTTAATAGTTCATATAGGTATGCGTCAATATTTTTTACTTTCTTTATCTTATTAATTTCAAAATATATCTTTTCATCCCTAGCAAATGAAACATTCTTAGTAAAATCATCAGTTTTGTCTTTTATAATTGATTTGGATTGTTGCAGTCTATAAACAGATTTTGAAAAATTATCTAATAAATTTGGATTAATCTCTTTTAGTTTTGGAAGAACTTCTAACCTAATTTGATTTCTTAAATAATCTTTTTTTCTATTACTAGAGTCTTCTCTCCAAGTAATTTTATTTTTTTTAGCATATGATAATATTTCATCCTTTTTGAAAATTAATAATGGCCGATAAACAGTATCATTAACCTTAGGGATTCCAAGTAGTCCGTCAATTCCAGAACCTCTTGATAGATTAATTAAAAATGTTTCAAGGCTATCATCTAGATGATGTGCGGTAAGAATATGTTTTACATTTAGCTCTTTTGATAACTCATCAAACCAAGAATACCTCAATTCTCTTGCTGTCATTTGAATTGATTTATTACCATTGCTGGACAACTTTTTGGTGTTAAAAGATTTTGTGTAAAATTTTATATTATGTTTTACTGCTAAATCTCTTACAAATCTCTCGTCTAAATCACTTTCTTTTTCTCTTAATTTAAAATTACAATGAGCTACAAAAAAATTTAATTTTAATTTTAAACATAGATGAAACAAGACAATACTGTCCACTCCTCCTGAAACTGCAATAATTAATTTACTAACTGATATGGAGGGAAAGTTCTTCTTTAAATGATTAAGAAATAAGTTTTCCATTATTTAACAATAAATATATAAAAACTGAATCTATATATGTATAGGTCTGTTTTCACTTGCCGAAAGTGCTGCTTCTTTTATAGCTTCAGAGAAAGTTGGATGAGCATGAGAAATCCTGGCAATATCCTCAGCAGAAGCTTTAAATTCCATTGCAACTACAGCTTCAGAAATAAGATCAGCACATCTAGCACCAATCATATGAATTCCCAATATTTCATCTGATTTTTTGTCTGCTAAGATTTTAACAAAACCATCTAAATCAGAACTCGCTCTACTTCTACCTAAAGCTCTCATTGGAAATTGACCAGTTTTGAAATCTACATTATTTAATTTTAGTTCTTCTTCAGTCTTTCCAACAGAAGCAACTTCAGGCCATGTATAAACAACCCCAGGGATCAAATTATAATCGATATGAGGTTTTTGTCCAGAAATAAATTCTGATACTAACACACCTTCTTCTTCTGCCTTATGTGCTAACATAGCACCTCTAACCACATCTCCTATTGCATATATATTCTCAACTTGAGTTTGCATATTTCTGTTTATTTCAATTTGACCCTTATCATTTATATCTAAACCTGCTGCTTTTAAGTTTAGTCCTTCTGTATAAGGTCTTCTTCCTATAGAGATTAAACAGTAGTCTCCTTCTAAGCTAACCTCCTTTTCATTCTTATCATAGGCTAATATATTTACAGTACTCCCATTTCTAGCTATAGAAGAAACCTTATGTGATAATAAAAGTTCCATTTTTTGCTTTTTCAGCACTCTACCAAGTTCCTTTGATAGACTAGAATCCATAGATGGAAGTATTCTATCTTGATACTCAACTATTGAAACTTTTGCCCCTAATCTATTATATACTTGGCTTAATTCAAGGCCAACAGCGCCTCCTCCAACTACAATCAAATGTTTAGGAACTTCCTTTAGGTTAAGCGCCTCAGTTGAAGTAATAATTCTTTCTTTATCTATCTTAGCAAATGGAAGTTCAGAAGGCTTACTTCCTGTAGCTATAATGATATTTTTAGAATTTATTGTTTCAGTGACTTTTCCGTTAACAATTAAATCAACGTTGTTTTTGTCTTTAAATGACCCTATACCGTTAAATACTTTTATCTTATTCTTTTTCATAAGAAAATCAATACCTTTTGTGGTTTGATCCACCACAGTTTGCTTCCTGCTTATCATTTTAGATAGATCAAAATTAATCTCACCTTTAATATCTATTCCATGTTCTGGGAACTTTTTAATAGCATCTTCATAGTGATGAGATGAATCTAAAAGTGATTTACTTGGAATACATCCAACATTTAAACATGTCCCTCCCATAGTAGAATATTTCTCTATTATAGCAGTTTTCATGCCTAGCTGCGATGATCTAATTGCGGCAACATATCCACCAGGGCCAGACCCAATTACCAATACATCAAATGATTCCATAAAAGTCTTTTTTTAAAGAATTATCAAAAATACAAATGTTTTAATTCTGATCAATGAAATTCCTCTAATTAATATTCTTATTTTAATTTAATTATAATTTTAATGCATATATTGTATAGGTAGATAGTCTTGTTCATGATTGATCCCAAAAATGAAATTTCACTCACCAAAGCTCTAATACCTATATGTGTTTT
>CAZXST010000044.1:0-7152 GCA_964643205.1 uncultured Flavobacteriaceae bacterium
TTGATCCCAAAAATGAAATTTCACTCACCAAAGCTCTAATACCTATATGTGTTTTAATTTCTTTGCTTGCATATAACATAATAGTATATGAAGATAAAGATTGGTTTGGAGAGAACACATATCAGATAATATTGTTATTAGGTGCTTCTATAGCATCAATTATGGGTTTAATTGATAGAGTCACAATCCTTCATATATTAAAAAAAATCTTTTTAAGTATTAAAAGCATTGCAATACCAATAGTTATTTTACTTCTAGTAGGTGCATTAGCAGGAACTTGGAAAGTTAGTGGGGTTATTCCCGCTATGGTTTACTATGGACTAAATCTAATTGATCCAACAGTGTTTTTACCTCTAACATTAATTGTTACAGCAGTTGTTTCACTAACAACTGGAAGTTCATATACTACCTCTGCTACTGTGGGTATTGCTTTAGTTGCTGTTGGCACTGCATTTAATATATCACCTGGCATGACCGCAGGTGCTGTAATTTCTGGGGCATATTTTGGTGATAAAATGTCTCCATTAAGTGATACAACAAACTTAGCGCCAGCAATGGCAGGAGGTGATCTTTATACACATATAAAATACATGACATTCACTACTGTGCCTACATTTATTTTTACATTTATAGTTTTCTGCTTAATCAGTTTAAATATAGATACTTCTGCAATTGGAGATATGTCTAGCATTTTAACTTTATCTGATACAATATATAATGATTTCTATATCTCTCCTATATTATTTCTTGTTCCAGTTTTAGTAATTATTCTTGCATACTTAAAAGTCAGGCCTGTCATAGCTCTTTCATGTGGGGTTGTTTTAGCAATAGTTTTTACATTAATTTTTCAACAAAACATATTAAATCTTTTAGATCCATCTGACCTTAATGCAGTTTTTAATTCTGTTTTTTTAGACACTGAAATACCAACTAATAATGATAGAATTGTAAGATTATATAACTCTGGAGGAATGAAAGGTATGCTATGGACAATAAACTTAACAATTTGTGCAATGATTTTTGGCGGATCAATGGATGCAATTGGTGCATTATCAAAAATCACTAGTGCATTATTAGAAAGGGCAAAAAATATCTTTGGTTTATTTGTAAGTACTGTAATTAGTTGCTTGGGTATAAATATAGCTGCATCTGATCAGTATCTTGCTATAGTAATACCTGGTAAAATGTTTAAAGATGCATACGAAGAAAGAGGGTTAGCTCCTGAAAATCTCAGTCGAACTTTAGAAGATTCTGGGACAGTAACATCTGCTTTGATCCCATGGAATACTTGTGGAGCATATCATTATGGTGTTTTAGGAGTTAGTGTGCCTGAGTATTTTATTTATGCAATATTTAATTGGTTGAGCCCAATAATGACTTTATTTTATGCAGGTTTTTCTATAAAAATTAGAACTATCATTAATGCTAAAACTTTATGATATGATTACTCTTGTTCTATTAAAGATTATTAACTTGCGTTTTTTGTTCCTATCTTTAATTTATGGCTAAAGTGAATAGTAAAAAAAATAAATTTTCCTTTTCATTAAAAAGAGAAAAAAAAGAAATGTCAAGCTCAAAAAAATTGTTTTATGGTAGCTCACTGATAATATTATCCTTAATATTTTTTATTTCGTTCACATCATACTTTTTTTCTGGTCATATTGATCAAAGCTCTCTTTTTGAATTATCAAATAGAGATATTGTTTCTGAAAACTGGATGAGTAAACTTGGTGCCCTTCTTAGTTATGTTTTCATTTATCAAGGATTTGGAATTTCTTCATATATATTTAGTATACTCATTTTATTATCTGGACTTCATATCATTTTAAAAATAAAAAACAGAAAACTTATAAAAAACTGGCTTTGGGGTTTTTATTTAATGATATATGGATCTGTCTTTTTTGCATTGGTAGATAGCTCAGGCAACTATTCTGGTGTAATTGGCTATGAAATTAATAATCTATTGACTGATTATATTGGTGTAATTGGGACCTCATTCTTGTTGTTTATACTAGCTATGTTATATATGACTGTTAGATTAAATTTAAGATTAGAGCATATTTCTAGAATTTATAAAATGAATTGGTTTTATATGCAAATTGCCTCAATCTTTAAAAGAAAACAAAAAACAACAAATGATGAAATTGAAGATTCTTCAAATTTAGATAGCGCAATTGATAATGCTAATCAAGAGACAGACACTGAAGCCAAAGATGAAATAATTAATCAAGAAGCAGTGGATGAAACTAGCAAAGAAGTGCCTGCTGAGGATAAAAAATCTAAAATAAAAGATGAAATTGATATTGAAGTTGAAAAGATTATTGAAGAGAAATCTGAAACAGACAACCTCTCTGATAAAATAGTTAAAAATTTTGGTCTTTTTGATCCTAAACTAGAGCTTGGAAATTTTAAATTTCCTTTATTAGATTTATTAAAAAAATACGATAGTGAAAAAATAAATATAAACAAGCAAGAGCTTGAAGAAAACAAAGACAAGATTGTTGAAACATTAGGCAACTATAACATTAGTATATCTAGTATTAAAGCAACAGTTGGTCCAACAGTTACTTTATATGAAATAATTCCAGATGCAGGAATAAGAATATCAAAAATTAAGAATCTAGAAGATGATATAGCTCTATCCTTGTCAGCTCTTGGAATTAGAATTATTGCTCCAATCCCAGGAAGAGGAACTATTGGGATAGAGGTTCCAAACAAAAATTCAACAATTGTATCAATGCATTCTGTAATATCTTCAGAAAAATTTCAACAATCTGAAATGGAACTTCCTATTGCTATTGGTAAAACTATTAGTAATGAGACTTCCGTTGTAGATCTAGTTAAAATGCCTCACCTACTTATGGCTGGAGCTACAGGTCAAGGTAAATCAGTAGGACTAAATGCTGTGCTAACTTCATTATTATACAAAAAACATCCTGCAGAAGTTAAATTTGTTCTGGTAGATCCAAAGAAGGTAGAACTTACCTTATTTAATAAAATTGAAAGACATTATTTAGCAAAACTACCTGACTCTGAAGATGCTATAATAACAGATAATAAAAAAGTTATCTATACTCTAAATTCATTGTGCATTGAAATGGATAATAGGTATGAATTACTAAAAAATGCATCCTGTAGAAATGTTGTTGAGTATAATAAAAAGTTTAAGGCAAGAAAATTAAATCCAAATAATGGTCATCAGTACCTTCCTTATATAGTTCTTATTATTGATGAATTCGCTGATTTGATCATGACTGCTGGGAAAGAAGTAGAGACTCCTATAGCTAGACTAGCACAATTAGCAAGGGCTATTGGTATACATTTGATAATCGCTACTCAAAGACCTTCAGTAAATGTAATTACAGGTGTAATTAAAGCAAATTTCCCTGCAAGAATTGCCTTTAGAGTAACTTCTAAAATTGACTCAAGGACTATTCTAGATAGTTCTGGAGCAGATCAACTAATTGGACGTGGTGATATGCTGTTCACACAAGGGAACGAGATTATAAGACTTCAGTGTGCATTTGTAGATACTGATGAGATAGAAAAATTAACTGACTACATTGGATCACAGAAAGCATATGCTAGTGCACACAACCTTCCAGAATACGTTGGAGAAGAGAGTGGCACAAATCTTGATGTAGACAAAGAAGATAGAGATGCGTTATTTAAAGAAGCTGCAGAAGTAATTGTGATTGCCCAGCAAGGGTCTGCATCACTTTTACAAAGAAAACTTAAATTGGGGTACAATAGAGCTGGCAGACTTATTGATCAACTTGAAGCTGCTGGAATTGTTGGTCCATTCGAAGGAAGTAAAGCTCGACAAGTTTTAATAACAGATCTTCAATCATTAGAACAATATCTTGAAAATGAATAAATATTATAACATGAAAAAAATCATACTTCTATTTATTGTAGGTGTTATATCAAATACTATAGCAATAAGTCAGAATTCTATAGAAGCTGAAGAACTATTAAATAAAGTTTCTGAAAACATAAAAAGCTATGATAATATATATATTAATTATACTTATACGCTTTTTAACTCAGAAGAAGATATTAATCAGACTAATAAAGGAAGTTTTGTTACTGAAGACGATAAATGGAAATTTGTTATGCTAGATGTAACTAGAATTTTTGATGGAGAAAAACTATACACAATTAGCCCGGATGACGAAGAAGTTACTATTTCAACTCAAAACCCAGATGATGAGAGTACAATAACTCCAAACAAAATGCTCTACTTTTATGAAGAAGGATATAATTTTGAGATGGATATAGTTCAATATGTAGGTAGAAAAAAGATTCAATATGTCAAGTTAATTCCAATGGATTCAGATGCTGAAATTAAATCCATATTACTTGGAATTGATGTTGAGTTTAGTCAGATTTACAAAGTAATTGAAATAGGAATAAATGATACGCAAACAACAATTGCTATAGTTGATTTTGAAGTAAATCTTCCTCTTGAAGAATCTTTGTTTGTTTTTGATAAAGAAAAATATTTTGAGGAGTTAAATTATTACGAGAATATAATTGATTAAATTTTCATTGAAATTAATAGATCAATACATATTTAAAACTTACTTAAGAACATTACTTAGTGCATTTTGTATTTTAATGTTAATTTTCCTTCTACAATCAGTTTGGATGTACATTACTGAGCTTGCTGGTAAAGATCTTGAACTTGATATAATCCTTAAATTTTTATCCTATGCCTCTCCTAGGCTTGTCGTTCTAGTTTTACCACTAGCCATTTTACTTTCTAGTATTATGGTATTTGGTCAATTATCTGAAAACTATGAATTTGCCGCGATGAAATCTACTGGATTATCACTCCAAAGAATTATGAGGAGTTTAATCTATTTTACTTTTTTTTTAGGAATTATTGTTTTCTTTTTCTCAAATAATGTAGTTACAGCAGCAGAATTTAATTTTCTTAATCTTAGAAAGAATATATCAAAAGTAAAACCTACTATGGCAATAGCTGAAGGTCAGTTTAGCGAAATTGGAGATTTCAACATTAAGGTTGAAGAAAAGTATGGAAATAAAGGTCAATATCTTACTGATGTAATTGTTCATCAGAAAAAAAATAAAGTTGGAAATTATACAGTAATAAAATCAAAAACGGGTGAAATCACAAGTGAAAGTGATTCAGATATTTTACAGCTAAAACTATATGATGGAAATTATTACGATGAAGTAATTAACAAAGACTATAGGGTAAGCAAATCAAAACCATTTGTAAAAAGCTATTTTAAAGAGTATATGTTGAATATTGATCTTTCACTAATAAATGATGTAGATTTTAACCAGCAAGAGAGTGCAAACAGGTATTCTATGCTAAATGTAAGAGACTTAAATACGACTATTGATTCACTGGTAATTAAGAAAACAAAAGATTACCAGGTAATTGCCACAAAAATGCATAATAGATCTAATGCAAAATCCTTAAATAGTAATATTAATCCCATAGTTGAAGAATTTAAAGGAGAAAATGTATACGATCTGTTTAAACCGCAAAAACAAAAACAGCTTTTTGACCTAGGAATTAGTTCAGTTAACAGTACAATAAGCATACTAAAATCAAATATGTTAATACAAGCTAGAAGAGAGAAAAACATTAATAAGCATTTTATGTCACTTCATGATAAATTTGCGCTTAGTTTTGCATGTATAATTCTTTTCTTTATTGGAGCACCATTAGGGACAATTATAAGAAAAGGAGGTTATGGATTTCCTATGGTTATTTCACTTATTCTATTTCTAACTTATCATTTTGTAGGAGTTTTTTCTAAAAATCTTGCTGAGGATAGTAGTATAAGTCCAATACTTGCTAGCTGGTTATCAACAATAATTATGTTTCCCATTAGTATTTACCTAACCAATAGAGCTACAAAAGATAGGAGCATTCTTAATATTAGTGAAATAACTGAAAAATTCTTACAATATTTTAAGAGATAATTAGGTTTTAATATGTTGATTTAATGCGATATATTTGAACAATCTTATAGATTTCTAAATGTCTGCACAGGATAAACTTAAACTAAATACAATTGAATCAGCAATTAATGATATTAGGCTGGGTAAAGTTATTATTGTTGTAGATGATAAAAATCGTGAAAATGAAGGTGATTTCGTAGCTGCTGCTGAGGCTATAACCCCTGAGATTATAAATTTTATGGCCACACACGGAAGAGGGCTTATATGTGCTCCTATTACTAATAAATTGTCAAAAAAATTAAAGTTAAATCTAATGGTAGGCTCTAGCTCAGATCCTCAAGATACAGCTTTCACTGTATCAGTAGACTATAAAGGAAATGGAGTTAGCACAGGTATTTCTGCAGCAGATCGATCTAAAACAATAAAAGCATTGATAGATACTGAGACAAAATCTCATCAATTTTCAAGGCCTGGTCATGTTTTTCCGCTGATAGCAAAGGATGGTGGTGTGTTAAGACGTACAGGCCATACTGAAGCTGCTATTGATTTTGCTAGACTTGCTGGTTTTAAACCCGCAGGTGTTATTGTAGAAATCATGAATAAAGATGGTACTATGGCAAGATTACCACAACTGATAAAAGTGGCTAAAAAATTCGATTTAAAAATCATATCAATTGAAGATTTAGTTGCCTACAGAATGGCTCACGACTCATTAATAGAAAAAAAGGAAGATTTTGATATAGAAACAAAGTTTGGAGCATTTAGACTAAGAGCTTATGAACAAACCACTAATCATCAGCTGCATATATCCCTTACAAAAGGTGTTTGGGATAAAGATGAACCTGTTTTAACAAGAATTAATTCTAAAGTTACTAATAATGATATTTTAGGAATGCTTACTAATGGAAAGGAAGAGAAATTGGATAATATGTTTAAAATTATCAATGATAATGGTAAAGGTGCAATTATTTTTATAAACCAAGAAAATCAATCTTTGAATACTCTAAAAAGATTAAAAACCTTAAAAAGCAACCAAAAAAATAATAAAGTTGTTAAAGCTCCTAGGATTCACATGGATATAAAAGATTTTGGTATTGGAGCACAAATTTTACATGATTTAGATATTCATAAGCTTAGGCTAATCTCAAACGGGAAAAAAGAAAAAAGAGTCGGAATGATAGGTTATGGCCTTGAAATTATAGAATACAT
>CAZXST010000045.1:0-7021 GCA_964643205.1 uncultured Flavobacteriaceae bacterium
CACTTTTTGCTATTATGCTTCTATTTTTTTCTTTTCTTCCTAAAGGATATTTTTCTAGATTAATAAAATTAGGGATAACCTCTATATTTGTATCTATACTAAATAACTCTTCAGTATCTTTTTTTAAGCTCTCAGATACAGCAGTAACAGCATCAGATTTATTAATACTAAATTCAACTGCAGCTTTATATGATGGATGACTTCCAACTAAGGTAATGTCTGTTCCGTGCAATGTTGTTACTACCGGGATATTAATGCCTTTATATTGTAGCATGTTTTTAGCCATATAGGCTGCATAAGCATGAGGAATAGCATAATGTACATGTAGCAATTCGATTTGATGTTTTTTAACCATATCAACAACCTTTGTAGATAATGCCAATTCATAGGGTTGATAGTGAAAAAGTGGGTAATCTGGCACCATCACCTCATGATAATGAACCTTATTACTTAATAGCTCTAATTTTACCGGTTGATTATAGGTTATAAAATGTATTTCATATCCTTTTTTTGACAACTCTATTCCTAACTCAGTAGCTACTACACCACTACCACCAAATGTAGGATAACATACAATTCCTATTTTCATTTTCTATCAATTTATAGCTTCATATATTAATCTCTGAATCTCAGTTCTAATATTGTAATTTAGTAATTTATTTTCAGGATCACTTGGATAAGATCTATTAGATAAGAAAACATATACTATTTCTTTGTCAGGATCTGCCCATGCGTATGTGCCAGTCCATCCAGAATGTCCAAAACTATTCATAGAAACACACCCACATGTAGGGCCTTCATCTTCAAGCTGAGGTTTATCAAACCCTACTCCTCTTCTATTATCTTCACTACAGAAATAACAAGTATTGAATTTATCAATTGTTTGTGCTTGTAAGTATTGTATTCCTCCGTAATTCCCATTCTGCAGATACATTTGCATTATTTTAGCAACATCATTTGAGTTTCCAAATAGCCCTGCATGTCCAGCTATTCCACCAAACATTGCAGCAGCCATATCATGTACATATCCAACTATTTCTTGATTCCTAAAATAATCGTCTATTTCAGTGGGAGCAATATTTTCAATTGAAATCTTCTCTGCTGGATTAAACATCAAAGAACTTGCACCAATAGATTTAAAAAAGTTTTTATTGGATAAATTATCTAAATTATCAGAGTAATGATCCTCAATATATTGTTGTAAGATTAGATATGGCAAATCACTGTATTTGTATTGTTCTTCAATTAATTCACTCTCTCTAATTTGACTTAATATTGTGTCTTTATATGTAGTAGCAAGAAAAGTATTGTTATTGACTTTTAAAGAGTATTTATCTTGAATACTATTCCTATATAAATTACTTTTTAGCTTTCCTGTTGTTGAGTCTATAGTTTGTTTATAAAAAGGAATCCATGGTGTTAAATATGCAAAATGAGATAATACTTCTTTAATAGTAAATTCAGATTTATTTGATTCTATGTAGGAAGGCAGTAGTTCTCCTAGTGTAGAATCTAGAGATACAACATCATTATCATAAAGCTTCATTATAAGAGGTAATGTAACTAGTATTTTAGTTAGGGATGCTAAATCATATCTAGTCATTGAATTTACATTAGGTCCATTATCGTACCTTAATTTACCATAGCTTTTATCAAACACTACTTTTGAGTCTTTAGCTACAAGTAATTGTACACCAGGAGTCATCATAGAATCAATAGAAACTTTTACTATAGAATCAATTCTATTTAATTTTCTAGAATCAATATTAACTGATTCAGGCAATCCATATGATAATCTATTTGTTTTAAAAGTTTTTATCCCATCACCTACCTTATATTTATTTAAAATACTAACAGGAATTTGACCATTAAATTCAATTGAGCCAAATATCATTTGGGCAGTTTTTTCTTGAAAAACATCTTCATTTTGATAGGATAGAATAATACTTTTAAAAGACTCTGCATCAATTAATCTATTTAAACTATATGGTTTAGCAAATACTGAAAGAATTGTGTTATTAGATTTGCTGATCTTATCTATCCATAAAAGCTCTTTTCTTGTAAAATTGTATTTGTCCCATGGAGTATTACTTGGCTGGTGATGTCCTATAATAATAGTATTGTAGTTGCTTAGCTTATCAAGCAGATCTTTTAACTCTTTATAATCATTAAGCTTTATGTAGTCAACAGAGGTGTATTTATTTAAATAGTTGTTAAAAGTTTTTCCAGATTCACTACCAGTTTGAAGATGAACTATTTTATTGTCATTTAAATCTAATATTGGTGTAAAGTTCTGTTCATTTTTAAGAAGTGTAATTATGTTTGAGACAACCTCATCTTTTAAAACTTGATCATCAATTTCATTAAGATCTGATACTAAATTAATAGTATCTATTGGTTTATAATTATTTAATCCTACTTTATATTTTGCTTTTAAAATCTTTTTAACTGAATGCTCAAGGCGTTTATTAGAGATTTCCCCATTGTTAAAGGCATTAATTATTGAAGTTATACCAGCATCTACATCACCAGACATTAATAGAACATCATTTCCGGCTTTAAATGCCATCAAATCAATATTTTCACTATCATAGTTAGTTACACCTTTCATGCCAAGTGCATCGGTTATAATTAACCCTTTGAACTTAAGCCTTTCTTTTAAAAGACTTGTGACTATGTTTTTTGATAAAGATGAAGGGAAATTACTATTTGATTCAAGACTAGGAACATTTAAATGTGCAATCATTACTGATCCTAAACCTTGCTTGATTAATGATTTATATGGATATAACTCAACATCAAGAATTCTTTTTTTCTTAAATGCTATTGTAGGCAATGTTTTGTGTGAGTCTTTAGATGTATCTCCATGTCCTGGAAAATGCTTTGCACATGCTAATATTCCTTCACTCTGTAGTCCTTTAGTAAAAGAAACTGCCTTGCTTGCTACATTAAACTTACTTTCTCCATATGAGCGGTTACCAATGATTGGATTTTTAGGATTAGTGTTAATGTCTACCACAGGAGCAAAATTTATATGAATACCCATTCTCTTACAATGTTTTCCAATACTATTCCCTATCCTTTCAATAAATAAATCATCTTTCAATGCTCCTAAACTCATGTTCCAAGGGAATTTTATGGTTGAATCAATACGCATTTTTAATCCCCACTCACCATCTATTCCAATTAATAATGGGGTTTTACTTAGGGATTGCATTTTATTAGTTGTATTTGCTGTTTTTATTGGAGATCCATTAGATAAAATAACCCCACCAATAGAATGTTTAGATATTTGTTTATAAACTAAATTACTATTGTCATTTTTGGTCATTAACTGAACAACAAAAAGTTGACCAACCTTTTCTTTAAGCGTCATAGAGCTGTAGATGCTATCTACCCAGTGTTTTTGAGCTTTATGGTTCACAGCCTTGAGAGGGTCTTTTTTTTGTGCAAAAAGAAAAGAGCAAGAAAAGAATACTATTAAAAAAACGTAAAATCTATTTGACATTTACCTACATTTAATTCTTCTATAAGAATCGACTGTGCCAGCTATTCTTAATACTTGTTTCCCAATTACTATTATATTCAAAAATATTAGAGACTAAATTATTAAAAACTACAGTGTCTTCATTTATAGATTTGTTTTTGAGTAAATTCTTAAAATCAGCAAAAGAAACGAATCCAATTTCATTATCAGTTTTATATGCAACATTCATTTTATCAAGTAAGTCTACTCTATATTTCTTTTCTAGTGATTGTATAAAACTCACAGATGTGTCAATTGAACAACCAGATGTCTCAAAATCTTTATCAACAGCAATAAAAATAAACCTGTTGTACTTAATTTTAAATGCAGATCTAATAGGTTTAGCATGAGAAGTCCAGGATTCTAAAAAACTCTCTAATTCTATTGATATTTCAGATATTTCTTCTTCACTAAATCTTCTATTGGACTGGTACACCCATATTCTTGAATCTTCCGGTAATTCTTCAAACTTCACATTCATTAAAAAATAATTTATAATTCTTGGGCATTGGCTATTAGTTCACTTATATCCATAACAGATATTTTTCTTTCATCTTCAATTGTTTTAGCTCCATCACTAAGCATAGTGTTACAGAAAGGACAACCTGTGGCAACTATCTTAGTATTTGTTTCTTTTATATCTTCAGTTCTCTCAATATTAATCTCTTTATTTCCTTTTTCAGCATCTTTAAACATCTGTGCCCCACCTGCACCACAACACAATCCGTTTTTCTTACATCTTTTCATTTCAATTAGCTCGGCTTCAAGTTTAGTTATTAAATCCCTTGGAGCTTCGTATTCATTATTTGCTCGACCTAAGTAACAGGGATCGTGATATGTGATTTTTTTTCCTTTATAAGAACCACCTTTAATTTTTAATCGTCCTTGCTCTAATAATGACTTAAGAAACTGGGTATGGTGATATACCTTGTAATTTCCACCTAGAGAAGGATATTCATTTTTAAGTGTATTAAAACAATGTGGACACGTAGTTACAATTGTTTTAATATCATAGGAATTAAGAACTTCTATATTAGAGATAGCTTGCATTTGAAATAAAAACTCATTACCCGCTCTTTTTGCCGGATCTCCAGAACAAGATTCTTCCTGACCTAAAACTGCAAAATCAATATTAATAGAGTTTAGGATTTTAACAAAAGCTTTTGTAATTTTTTTAGCCCTATCATCAAAGCTTCCAGCACAGCCAATCCAAAACAAAACTTCTGGAGATTTACCCTCAGCTATATAATCTGCCATTGTATGTACTTTCAAGTTATTACTCATCAAAGACTTCAATTTTAACTTCTTTTTTTATTAAATCAGTGAATTTTCCATTGTATCTCGTTGCTTTTACTAAATGATTATCAATCCAATGGTAATTACCACCTCTTGGCTTTCCCATTAAAAGGGTGTGATATTTAAATCCATGTTTTTTTAGCCAGGTTTCTGTTATTTCTCTATGGGCTTCTAGTCTTGAGGAAAAAAAACATATCATATGGCCTTCTTCAAACCATTTATTACATGTTAGTAAAGCATCTTTGAATGGCAAGCAAGTCACCATCCTATTAGGTTCTTCATTAGGAATGTCTTCAGTAATTGTTCCGTCAATGTCTATTAAGTAATTTTTTATTCCTTCAGGTAAGACTGGGCTTACTTTTTCACCATCTTTTACTTTTTTATGTAATATCTTCTCTATCTCTTCTTTTCTCATGTTATAAAAATTAATCTTTCCAATTTAATCTATCCATTTGATTATATGGCCATGGAGCACCATTATTCTCGATATTTGACATCATATTATTTAATTCTGCAGGAGCAGAAGCTTCTTCCATTACTAAATATCTTCTCATATCAAGGATTATTGAAAGTGGATCTATGCTAATTGGGCATTCTTCTACACAGGCATTACATGAAGTACATGCCCATAACTCTTCTCTTGAAATATAATCATCAATTAATTTCTTCCCATCATCAACAAAATCGCCTTTATTTTTATCAATATTCTTGCTTACTTCTTCTAACCTATCTCTTGTGTCCATCATTATTTTTCTAGGAGAGAGTTTTTTGCCAGTTATGTTGGCAGGACAAACACTTGTACATCTCCCACACTCAGTGCATGAATATGCGTTTAATAATTGGAGCCAATTCAAATCAGAAACATCTGAAGCTCCAAATTTCATCATATCATTCATGTTCTCTTCAGAATTTTCTTCAATTGCAGCATTATTATTTAGCATCAAGTTTACTTCATTAGTAACACTCTTTAAATTATTCATCTTCCCTTTATTCTCTAAACTTGCATAAAATGTATTAGGAAATGCTAAAAGTATATGTAAGTGTTTTGAAAAATATAAGTAATTTAAAAATAACAAGATTCCTATTATATGCATCCACCAAAATACTCTTTCCATTATGTGAAGGCTTTCTACTGAATAGTTTTCAAATAATGGATAAATAAAACCGCTAATAATGTTGCCATTATTCATATTTTGAAAATTAACATCAGTAGCATTCATTAAAAGAAACAATGACATTAATATTATCTCAAAATATAAAATTAGATCTGCATCAAGTTTTGGCCAGCCCTTCATTGAATCTTCAAAGAATCTTTTAACTTTAATCAGATTCCTTCTTATCCAAAAAACTGATACAGCAAATATTACTAATACTGCCAATAACTCAAATGATGCAATTAAAAAACCGTAAAAAACACCCATTCCTGAAAAAACTCTATGAGTGCCAAATAAACCATCTATTACTATTTCTAATAATTCAATATTTATAATTATAAAACCAACATAAACAATTGCATGTAGAATTCCGACAATAGGTCTTCTTACCATCTTACTTTGGCCAAAGGCAATTTTCACCATATTAGACCATCTTTTGTTTCGATTTATAGATAGGTCAATATCTAAATCTACACCTAAACTGATGTTTCTTTTAAGTTTTATAATATTTGATATGAAGTATCCTAAAGAAAGAGATAAAATAATTAAAAACGTAATGTTTGGCAGATACGTCATCAACAGCTTCTATATATTTAGGTTATTTATCAGACTTTTTACCAAAAATAGAAAAATGTACATAACGCTTAGGATTCAACTTAATGTCTTCTATTAATTCTTCTAAATTTTTTGTAGCATCCTCTAAGTTTTTAAATAGTCCGTCATCATAAAGTAATTTACCTACAGTACCTTCACCTTGATTTAATTTATGAGTTATTTTATTAAGATTAGAGATGGTGCTATCCAGATTAGTAAGAATCAAATTTAAATCTACTTCTGACATAGAGCTGGATATATCTTTTATTTTCAAAGTTGTTTCGTTTAAATTGTCAATTGTCGTAGTTAAATTTGGTGAATTATCTTTAATGAAATCATTAATATTTGCAGATGTTTCTGATAGACTATTGGTAAGACTGCCAAATTCATCTATACTTGATTTTAAGGATTCTTTAGTTTCCTCGTCAAAGAGACTATTTACGTTTGATAA
>CAZXST010000046.1:0-6753 GCA_964643205.1 uncultured Flavobacteriaceae bacterium
TAGCTAGTAATACTGGTAGCACTAGTACACAGCCTGAGGATTGGCTAACATATGAAGGAAATCAAGGATTATATTTCTTTTCTGCAGTAGCAGCTTCAGCTCCAAACAATGATTGGATGATAAGTCCAGAGTTTAGCATGCAAGGTGTGACATCTCCTCAATTAACTTTTTGGGCAAAATCTATTACAGATGCATGGGGTCTAGAAAGATTCTCAATTTATGTAAATGATGTTAATACATCTAACCCAGACGTAGCTACTTTTATAGAGATTTCTCAATTACCTTATATAGAAGCGCCTACTGAATGGACTCAATACCAATTTGATCTAAGCACATGGGAAGGCTATGACTCTCTTCGAATTGCAATTCATTATGAATCTGATGATATGTTTGTTTTACAAATGGATTCATTTAAAATTGAAGGAACTCTAGGGATTGGTGATAATGAGATAAATAACTTTGAATATTTCTATAATGTAAGTTCTAAGACTTTGGAAATGTCATCAGATGAGACTTTAAGAAAGATTCAAGTATTTAACATCTTAGGACAAAAAGTATTTGAAGAAAATATAAATAGTAACGTACATACATCTAACCTAGGAGATTTAGGAGCTTCAATCTATATTATTAATGTTGAAGGGACTACAGGTGTGAGAACTTTTAAATTACTAGTTCAGTAGTTTTCTGTTTACTCTGCTGGTATGTAGACTAATTTTTTATTTATAAAATAGTGGTCATCAAAATAATCATTGATGGCCACTATTTTTTTATTTTCAATTCTAGAAAGTTCCTTATCAAGATCTCCACCCTTTAGTGCAATTATTCCATTTGGAACTAAATTATCTGAATTAGGACTAATATTATTTTTAGTCCATTTAAGGATTGTTGACATATCTGCTACAGCTCTTGTTAAGACAAAATCAAATTTATCATCTATCTCCTCTACCCTTTTACAACAAGTAGTTACGTTATCTAATCCTAGGTCATTTGAAACTGCATCCACTACTCTAACTTTTTTTTCAATACTATCAACTAAATGAAATTTAACATCAGGAAATAAAATTGCTAGAGGAATACCTGGGAAACCACCACCAGTTCCAACATCAATAATATGTGTATCCTTATTAAATTGAATAAATTTTGCTATAGCTAATGAATGCAAAACATGCTTTAAGTATAAACTGCTAATATCTTTTCTAGAAATAACATTAATTTTAGAATTCCAGTATTTATATAATGATTCTAATTTCACCAATTGAATTAATTGAACCTTAGATAAATCATTAAAATATTCCTGAATTAATTTCATAAAATAATGTTTCAACAAAAATAGGTCTTTTGTTCACAATTATTTCAAAATAAAAGATAAAGAAATTACATTTATAAATATATTTGAATTTAACTAATTCATAAATAAATGAATCCCAAAACCATACTTTTTGATAGAAAAAAACCTACAGTTTTTTTTAAAACCTTAAATGAAAGAGTAAATAATTATTTCAAGGAAAATAATATTACAAAAAACGGCAATTGGAAACTATGGTTAAAAACATTTATAATGTTTAGTTTGCTTATTATCCCTTATGTTTTAATATCAATTTTTACAATACCAACCTGGCTACAAATTGCATTATCTATTGTTATGGGTGTAGGTTTAGCAGGTGTTGGCATGAATGTTATGCATGACGGGTTGCATGATTCATTTTCAAGTAAAAAATGGATTAATAGATTAATGGGTAGCAGTATATATTTATTAGCTGGAAATAGATATAATTGGCAAGTTCAGCATAATGTATTACATCATAGCTATACTAATATTCATGGTCATGATGAGGATTTAGAAGCTGGAAGAATTATACGATTTTCTAAACATTCCAAGTGGAGATGGTATCATAAATTTCAGCATTACTACTCAATTTTATTGTATGGATTGCTTACAATAAATTGGGCAATAATTGTAGATTTTCTTCAGATGAAAAGATATATGAAGAGAAAATTATCACATGGAAAATTTCCAAATCCATTTGTAAACTGGACTAAATTAATAGTATCAAAAATTTTATATTTTTTATTTTGGATTTTTATTCCAACTCTTGTCTTTAAAATAGTCTGGTGGAAAGTTCTGATTTCTTTTATAGTAATGCATTATACCGCAGGTTTAATACTAAGCTTGGTATTTCAATTAGCTCATATAATGGATGAAGCTGATATGCCTGTTCCAGATTCTAAAGGAAATATAAAAAATAGCTGGGCTGTTCATCAATTAAAAACAACAGTTAATTTTGCTTGTAATAATAAAATAGTCAATTGGTTTACCGGCGGCTTAAACCACCAGGTTGAACATCATATATTTCCAAATATATCTCATATACATTATAGTAAAATAGCAGAAATTGTAAAGAAAACTGCAAAAGAGTTTAATCTTCCTTATAATGAGGTTAAAACTATGAAAGATGCTATTATTGCTCATTTTAAATACCTACGTTTAATGGGAATAAAACCAGCCTTATAAGAATTTAAAAAATGAAAGAACTTCTATCTAATAGAATTAATAATTTGGCTGTATCCCAAACACTTGCAATGGCTGCTAAAGCAAGAGAATTACAGTCCCAAGGGAAAGATGTTATAGGGCTTAGTTTGGGTGAGCCTGATTTTAATACTCCTGATTTTGTAAAAGAAGCAGCTATAAAAGCAATCCAGGATAACTACAATTCATATACTCCAGTTGATGGGTATGTTGAATTAAAAAAAGCCATTATTAATAAATTTAAAAGAGATAATAAATTAAACTACAATTTATCCCAAATAGTTGTCTCTACTGGTGCAAAACAATCTCTCTCTAACATAGCCGCATCACTTATTAACCCCGGAGATGAAGTAATTCTTCCATGTCCATACTGGGTTAGCTACAGGGATATTATTAAATTAAATGGAGGTGTCCCTGTTGAGGTAAAAACAAATATATCTTCAGATTTTAAAATCAGTGGTGAAGATTTAGAAAAAAACATAACAGATAAAACTAAAATGCTATGGTTTAGCTCACCTTGTAATCCAAGTGGGTCAGTATATAGTAAATCTGAACTTAAGGTACTTTCTGATGTACTTTTAAAACATCCCGAAATTTATGTTGTATCAGATGAAATATATGAACACATCAATTTCTCCGGTGAACATTCCAGTATTGCAGCATTTGATGGTATGTATGATCGAACAATTACTGTAAATGGAGTCTCTAAAGCCTTTGCAATGACAGGTTGGAGGATTGGCTATATTGGTGGTCCTAATTGGGTTGCTAGAGCCTGTAACAAAATGCAGGGACAAGTCACTAGTGGAGCAAATTGCATTGCTCAAAGAGCAGTAATAACTGCTTTACAAGAAAATCCTTCAAAAATTCATTACATGGTTGATGAATTTAAAGAAAGAAGAGACCTTATTTTAAGTTTGCTAGATAAAATAAGTGGATTTACATGCAATAAACCTGAAGGGGCTTTTTATGTATTTCCAGATGTATCTCATTATTTTGGTAAAACAATTGATGGAACAACTATTAATAACGCTTCTGATATGTCTATGTTTTTACTAGAAAAGGCTTTGGTTGCCACTGTAACAGGTGATGCTTTTGGCGACCCTAATTGTATTAGAATATCCTATGCTGCTTCTAAAGAACAACTAATTGAAGCTGTCTCAAGAATAAAAAATATTCTAAATTAATCCTATGTATTTCTCCAGAAATAAGGGGTAATTATGATTAGAACCGTATACAGCTCTAACCTTCCTAATAACATTAAGAAAGATGACCACCATTTAGCCAAAAATGGCAAATTATAAAAATTAGAAGAGGGTCCAAAATCTCCAATAGAAGGACCTACATTACCTAAGCTAGATGCAGAAACCCCAAGTGAAGATTGAAAATCTAAACCAAGTATGGAGAAAACCAATGCCCCTGCAATAAAGGATAACATATATACAATGAAAAATCCTAGAATATTGTACATAATTTCACTTGAAACAGATTTTTCATTATACCTTATTGGTAGAATTGCATGGGGATGTAATATCCTTTTAAATTGTAACAAGCCGTTTTTAATTATTAATAAGTGTCTCATAACCTTAAATCCACCTGCTGTACTTCCAGTAGAGCCTCCTACAAACATTAATCCAAAGAAAATTAGTAAAAGAAGTGGACCCCAGCCAGTGTAATCTGCTGTTGTAAAACCAGTTGTTGTAATAATAGATACTACTTGAAAGAGTGCATGCCTAAAAACTTCTTCCATTCTAGTAAAACCATCAGTTAGTTCTGAAAGAAAATCAGTATTTAAATAAATTACTGATGCAACTATAAGAGTAAATACTGCAATAAAGAGGCTATAAATTTTAAATTCATCATTTTTAATTATTTTTTTAAACTTTCCCTTAAATCCAAAATAACTAAGAACAAAATTAGTTCCAGCTATAAACATAAAGAATATTACAATGTATTGAATCAGAGGTTGATCATTCCAAAAACCAAGACTTTCGTTTTTTGTAGAAAAACCTCCAGATGCGATATTACTCATAGAATGATTAATAGCATCAAAAAAAGACATTCCTGCAAAGCTTAAAAGAAGGGTTTCTACTAGAGTAAATAATAAATAAAGTAACCATAATCTCTTAGCTGTATCTGTAATTCTTGGATGTAATTTATCTGTATTCATTCCTGGAGATTCAGCACTAAAAAGCTGCATACCACCAATTCCAAGCAATGGTAATATTGCAATTGCAAAAACTATTATTCCCATCCCACCTAACCAGTGTGTGATACTTCTCCAAAATAGAATTCCCTCCGGCATAGCCTCAACATCATTTAAAATTGTTGCTCCAGTGGTTGTAAAACCTGAAGTTGTTTCAAATATTATATTAGAAAATCCATCTATAGTACCTGTCAGCAAGTACGGAAGTGTACCTGTAAAAATCATTGCCAACCACCCTAGAACAACAACAAGATAGCCTTCTCTTTTATTTAGCTGTTTATCATGATTTCTATTTAGAAATAGTAGCAACCCTCCAATTAGAGTAACTATTATTCCAGAATAGATCATGTCCATGGTAACCCCATCCTTATAGTAGTAGCTTACAATCGAAGATACAAACATAAATCCCCCATTGAAAAGCAGTAAAAAACCTATAAAATATAATATGATTTTATGATTAATTTTCATTAGAAAAACTTTTCTACTTTCTTAATAGAATCCATAAGGAAACAAACCACTACTCTGTCGTTTTCAAGCAGTTTAAAATCTCCTAAGACTATATGTCCTTCACCATCTCTTATAACTCCACTTATAATTGCAGATCTTGGAAAATCTAATTCTTTAATTTCTTTGTCACATATTTTAGAGTTTTTTCTTACGACAAACTCTAACAATTCTGCATTCATATTACTTAATTGTGAAATAGCTACTACTTCACCACTTCTTACATATTTTGATATAGTATTGGCGGCTAGTAATTTTTTATTTATTAGTGTATCTATCCCACTTATTTGTGAAAGCTTATAATAATCAATATTCTCAACTAATGCTATAGTTTTAGTAATTCCTTTAGATTTAGCCATTAAACATGACATTATATTAGTCTCAGAGTCACCAGTAACTGAAATAAATGCATCCATTTGATCTATACCTTCATCTTCTAATAATTCAACATTAGTTCCATCTCCTAATATTACTAGACAATCAGCTAATTCATCAGCTAATTCCTGAGCTTTTTCTTTATTTGATTCAACTAATTTTACATTAAGATCATTCTCACTAAGATCCTTTGCTACCTTTCTTCCAATTCTACCACCACCAAGAATCATAATATTTTTAATCTCATGATTATCTTTTCCAGATAATTTAATTAACTCTTCATCACCCCCAGGAGTTGTCATAAAGACTATGCGATCACCAACCTGAAAGACTGTATCACCTCTAGGAATGATTGTTTCGTTTTCCCTTTTTATTGCTATTGGAAAAAAGTGCATTTCAGGTAAAATACCCGCTGCTTCTACAACAGATTTACCAACCAAAGGAGCCGATTCATGTACTTTCAATCCTAATGTCAATAAAGCTCCATCTTCAAACTCAAACGCATCATCAAACACCGATTGACTAATTACTAGTTTAATTTCATCAGAAGCTAATGTTTCTGGACAAATTAATTCTTCTATTCCAAGTACACTAATATCAACTCCATTTTTCTCAATAAATTCTGTATTAGATATTCTAGCAATAGTTTTCTTAGCACCTAATTGTTTGGCAAGAAAACATGAAGTTAAATTAACTGATTGCATCTCTGTTACGGCTATAAACAAATCAGCAGAAGACACTTCTGCATCCTTTAAAATTGATACTGAAGAGCAATCTCCATGAATTACTTTAATATCTAAATGTGAGTTTGGAAAAGATAAATTATCCTTATTAGAATCAATTAATGTAATTTCTTGAGATTCGTATGATAATAACTTTGCTAAATGAGATCCGACCTCTCCAGATCCCGCAATTATTATATTCATTGTAGTAGTAATTCTAGAGAACAAATATACTTCATTTTGGACAATTGTCATTTTATTGTGCTTATTTTTGCATATTAATTAATCCACTCTAATGAAAAATAAAGATGTAAATCCATATGAAAATAACACCTTATCAAGAAGATATCAGATATCAAAATTCTATAGTGGAATTCATTTTAACAATATTTTAGATAAAATAGGGTTTATAAATATTGAAA
>CAZXST010000047.1:0-4510 GCA_964643205.1 uncultured Flavobacteriaceae bacterium
ACTGAAAAACCAAAGAAAAGAACTACTGATGTATAGAACATACTTATACCTGTTTCTTTTATGGCATTGTAGACAGATTTTTTTATCTGCCATTTATTATCTTGAAGCTCCTGTCTATATTTGGCTAGGAAGTGAATTGTATCATCAACGGATATTCCAAAAGCAATACTAAAAATGAGGATAGTAGATGGTTTTATAGGAATACCAATAAATCCCATTAATCCAGCAGTAATCAAAAGAGGCAATAAATTAGGGATAAGAGATACAATAATCATTCTAAAATTCCTAAACATATATGCCATAAATATTGAAATTAAAAGAATTGCTAATGAGAGGGATAGAATAAGATTTTTAACTAGAAAATATGTCCCTTGCTGAAATAAATATGCTTTCCCTGTCAAATAAACTTCAAATCTGTCTTTGGGCATAATTTTCGAAATTTCATAATCTAATTTTTCTTCTATTCTCTCCATTCTTTCAATTTTAATGTCTTTCATAAAAGTTGTAATTCTGGTGTATTGTCCGGTGCTGTCAACAAAATTTTTAATTAGATCAATACCATCTGTTCCTGAAGTCGAATTTTTTGCATAGGAGAGAATGAAACTATTTTCTTGAGTTGTGGGAACTTGATAATATTTAGGATTACCATTATAATATGCTTGTTTAGAGTATTTTACTAGACTTACTACTGAGATAGGCCTTGATAATTCTGGAATCTCAGAAATAATATCCTCCAATACTTTCATTTTTTTTATTGTAGATAGTTTAGTAACTGCTTTTTTTCTTTTGGTATCAATATAAATTTCAAGTGGCAGAATTCCGTTGAATTCTTTTTCATAAAACATTACATCTTCAAAAAATTCTGTGTTTCTAGGCATATCATCTATTAGACTTCCAGAAATTTCTATTTTATAGATGCCAATAATACTAAATGCCAGGAGTATTATTGCTATAGCATAGATTTCAATTTTTTTAGTTTTTACAGTTGCGGCCATCCAGTCAAAAAGTGAAATAATCCAATTTTTATTTAGGTGCTCTAAATGTTTAGAGTCTGGGATAGGCAAAAAGCTATAAATTATGGGGATAATTAAAATACAGATTATAAAAATTGAAAGTATACTTAATGAGGCCACTGTCCCAAATTCTTTTAGTAATTGACTGTTTGTAATAATAAATGTTGCAAATCCTGAGGCAGTTGTTACATTTGTCATCAATGTTGCATTTCCAATCTTAGTTATTACTTTTTGCAACGAAAGGGATTTATTGCCGTGCGTATTAACTTCATGTTGATATTTCTTTATTAAATAAATACAGTTTGGCATTCCTATAACAATAATTAATGGAGGAATTACTGCGGTTAATACAGTAAGTTCATATTCGAGAATTCCAATTATTCCTAAAGTCCACATTACACCTATACATACTGTGCAAATAGAAATAATAGTTGCCCTAATTGATCTAAAAAAGAAAAAGAAAATTACAGAAGTAACAAGAATTGCGAGCAGGACAAACTCTCCAAGTTCAGCTTTAATAGTTTCTGAGTATTTAGTTCTAACATAAGGCATCCCTGAGATTCTAACATCTATATTGTAGGATTCCTCAAAAGCATTAACTCTAGGCAAAAGAACTTTATTTATAAATTCTTCTCGTTTAATGGTATTGACAATAGATGTTTTTAAATTAATTGCACTTCTAACAGATTTTGTCTCAGTATTAATTAAGAATTTATCATAAAAAGGAGATTTAAAAAAAAGCTCCTCTTTTAGATTTTGCAATTCAATATTAGAATTAATGGAATCTTCAATGAATGGCTCAATATAGAATTGTCTTTCATCTTTGTTTTTTATTAATTTTTGCAGATCTCCAAATGCAATTACTGTTTCAACTTCAGGAAGTTCTTTAAAACTATTAGAAAGTTTATTCCATGCATTTAAATTTTCCAATGTAAATAATAAACTATCTTTTACACCAATTACAATTAAATTCCCTTCTTCTCCAAATTTGTTTGTAAAAGCATTGTATTTTAAATTCTCTTCATGATTATCTGGCAAAAGGTTTGCCTCAGTATAGGTAAATTTAATTTTATGCCAGTGTGTGCTAAAAAAGTATGTGGCTAATAATAGAGAAATTATTATAAGTATTCTATTATTGAGAATAATTCTAGCAATTGATTCCCATAATCCACCTACATTTTTTTCTGACATTTTTTATAAATTATCTTTTATAAAGGTATTAATTAGTTCTGTAAATTCTTAAAGAAAAAAGAGTATTATAGAGTCATTATTTCTTTTTGCTTTAGATCAAAAATTTTGTCTACTTTATCTATATAATTGTTGGTTATTTCTTGAATATCTAATTCAGAATTCTTTTTCAAATCTTCAGAGAAATTAGAATATTTTTTAATTTCATTATTTGCCTCTTTCCGAGCATTTCTAATTGCGATTTTTGCCTCTTCAGTTTCTGATTTTGCTTGTTTAGCTAATTCTGTCCTTCTTTCTTCAGTAAGAATAGGGACATTAATAATGATATTTTCTCCATTATTCATTGGATTAAAACCAAGATTAGCTATTTCTATGCCTTTTTCTATTTCTGGGAGAATTGATTTTTCCCATGGCTGAATAATAATTGTTCTACCATCCGGAGTATTTATGTTTGCGACTTGAGATAAAGGGGTATTAGTCCCATAATATTCTACTGTTACATTAGAGAGCATATTTGGATTAGCTTTTCCTGCTCGAATATTCATTAATTTTTTTTCTAAATGCGTTATTGCATTAGACATTGATTCTTTGGCTAAATCAAGGATTAGATCTAATTCTTCATTCATTTTAATAGTATTAAATATTTACAATAGTACCAACTTTTTCTTTAGAAACAGCCTTTAATAAATTACCAGATGAATTAATATCAAATACAATTATGGGCAAATTATTTTCTTGGCTAAGAGTAAAAGCAGTAGTATCCATTATTTTTAGGCCTTTTTTTATAGCTTCACTAAATGTAATATTTTCAAATCTTATAGCATCTGAATTAATTTCAGGATCACAGTCATATATACCATCAACTTTAGTACCTTTTAAAATTACATTTGCTTCAATTTCAATAGCTCTTAGAACAGCTGCTGAATCTGTTGTGAAATATGGGTTTCCTGTACCAGCTGCAAAAATTACTATTCGATTTTTTTCTAGGTGTCTAATAGCTTTTCTTTTTATATATGGTTCAGCTACTTGGTTAACATTTATTGCGGTTTGTAGTCTAGTAGGAATTCCAATATTTTCAAGTGTATTTTGAAGAGCCAAACCATTAATTATAGTAGCTAGCATCCCCATGTAATCTCCTTGAACTCTATCAATTTTATGCTCTGTATTATTAAATCCTCTATAAATATTTCCTCCCCCAATTACAACTGCAACTTGAATATCTATATCATGTATTTTTTTAATTTCATTTGCGTAATGCAATAATTTTTTTGAATCAATACCTGCTTTTTTATCTCCCATAAGGGCTTCCCCAGAAAGTTTTAGGAGAACTCTATTGTAGCTCATAATTAATAAATGTATACAAATATACTATACATTTTTTAATTGATAAAAACCATTAAAATTAGAAAACTTTAGTATTGAAGACTAACCAATTGAAACTCTTTCATACGAGGTTACAGTTAAATTTTTATCAAAGGATGAGAGATAACTGGAAACACTGATCTTAGTGTCTTTTATAAATGCTTGATTCAACAATGTGTTATCTTTAAAGAATCGTTTTAGCTTCCCTTTGGCAATATTATCTAACATAGCTTCTGGTTTACCTTCGGCTCGCAACTGATCTTTAGCAATTTCAATTTCTTTTTCTATTACATCTGATTTTACATTCGATTCATCTAGAGCAATAGGATTCATGGCTGCAACTTGCATAGCAATATCTTTTGATATATTTAACATGTCATCAGGAAGCAAACTATCATTTTTCTTGGATAACCCAACAATGGTTGCAATTTTATTCCCAGCATGTATATATGAACCAATATATGGTGCAGCAATTTTAACAAATTTGTTAATTTGAATTTTTTCTCCAATAACTCCAGTTTGTTCTAAAAGTTTTTCCTTAACAGGAATTCCATCAATTGAGGCATCCAATAAATCTTGTTTTGAATCACAATCAAGTGCAATACTTGCTAGTTTACAAGCTAGATCAACAAAATCACTATTTTTTCCGACAAAATCAGTTTCGCATGCTAATACAATTGCTACACCAACAGTTTTTTCTTTATTAGTCATTGCAATTGCTGCCCCTTGATGGGAGTCTCTGTCAGCTCTTTTTGCTGCTACTTTTTGACCTTTTTTTCTTAAAATTTCTATTGCTTTTTCAAAATCTCCATTAGCTTCTACCAATGCATTTTTACAATCCATCATCCCAGCTCCTGTTGATTTTCGCAGGCTATTTACTTCTGATGCAGAAATTTTTGTCATTGCACTGATTATTTATTATTTTCTTTTTTAGTTTCTGCTTTCTT
>CAZXST010000047.1:4610-6739 GCA_964643205.1 uncultured Flavobacteriaceae bacterium
TCTGCTTTTTCCTTTTCTTCAGCTGCTTTTTCTGATTTTCTTTCTTCTAGACCAGTTTGGATAGAATCAGAAATATATTCTACAATTTTAGTAATTGATTTAGACGCATCATCATTGGATGGTATAACATATTGAATCCCTGTTGGATCAGAGTTTGTATCAACCATTGCAAAAATGGGAATATTCAATTTTTGAGCTTCTTTGACAGCAATATTCTCCCTTACAATATCTACTACAAAAATAGCACCAGGGAGTCTAGTCATATTTGCTATTGAGCCTAAATTTTTTTCTAACTTTTCTCTAAGTCTTCCTATTTGTAATTTTTCTTTTTTTGATAACGTATTAAATGTTCCGTCTTGTTTCATTCTATCAATTGAACTCATTTTTTTTACTGCTTTCCTAATCGTAATAAAATTAGTAAGCATTCCTCCAGGCCATCTTTCAGTTATATAAGGCATGTTGACTTTCTTTGCAGCTTCGCCAACTATATCTTTAGCCTGTTTCTTTGTTGCAACAAATAAAATCTTTCTTCCTGATATTGCTATCTTTTTTATTGCTTCAGATGCCTCTTCTAGTTTGCTTATGGTTTTATATAAATTGATTATATGGATCCCATTTCTTTCCATATATATAAATGGAGCCATATTAGGGTTCCATTTTCTGGTAAGATGTCCAAAATGAACACCTGCCTTGATTAAATCTTTTACTTCTATTTTTCCCATTTTGAATTAGTTTACTTTCTTAATTATAGCAATATCTAAGTGGTATAAATAAATTAAGCCTTAGTTATTTAGATGCTAAACTAAATTTGTGATTTATTACATATTTTATAATATTATCGTTTTGAGAATTGGAATTTTTTTCTTGCCTTTTTCTGACCAAATTTTTTCCTTTCAACCATTCTAGGATCTCTAGTTAATAGTCCTTCAGGTTTTAATATTTCTCTATTTTTTTCATCAATTTCACATAATGCTCTGGATAAGGCTAATCTAATGGCTTCAGCTTGTCCAGTTGCCCCTCCACCATAAACATTTATGCTAGTATCAAATGTTTTTTCGTTATCAGTCAGAGAAAAAGGTTGATTAATTTTAAATTGAAGAGATAGAGTTGGAAAATAAATTTTAAAATCTTTTTTATTTACCATAATATTTCCTTTGCCCTTTTTTAAATAAACTCTAGCAACTGCAGTCTTTCTTCGACCAATTTTGTGAATTACATTTTCCATCTAATTAACGTCATTTAGATTAATTGAAATTGGTTTCTGAGCCTCATGATTATGATTGGAGTTATTATAGACATGTAGGTTACGAAATAATGCTGCTCCCAATTTATTTTTTGGCAGCATTCCTTTTACTGATTTCTCAATAATTGTACTGGGATTTTTGTCAAATAATTGGCTTGCAGTAAGCGTTCTCTGTCCTCCGGGATAACCTGTATATCGAATATAGGCCTTATTTTCCCACTTTTTCCCAGTCAAATTTACTTTTGAGGCATTTACAACAACAACATTATCTCCACAATCTACGTGAGGAGTGAAGTTTGGCTTATGTTTCCCTCTTAAAAGAATAGCAACTTTAGAAGCAAGTCTCCCAAGAGTTTGGCCTTCAGCATCAATTAAAACCCACAGTTTATCTACTGTAGATTTATTAGCTGCAATTGTTTTATAACTTAATGTATCCATCTATAGTTTTTAAGTTAAAATAATCTTTATCTCAAAAGTGGATGCAAATCTACAATTATATATTATATTACCAAATAGATAATCAAAATTATTTTCAGAGAACCTTATCTATAGATTTTTGTCGAAATGGACATAATTAATGGGCTTCTAGCCAATTTTCTCCATAATTAATATCTACTGTTAAAGGAACTTTAAGAGTGAATGCATTTTCCATTTCATGTTTAACTAATGAAATTATATCATTTAATTCAGGTTTAAACACATCAAAAACCAATTCATCATGTACTTGTAAAAGCATTTTACTTTTAAATTTTCTATCGTTAAACTTTGATTGAATATTGATCATGGAAATTTTTATTATATCTGCTGCACTTCCTTGAATGGGAGCATTAATTGCATTTCTTTCTGCTCCCCCTCTGACTATAGAATTCCTTGAGTTAATATCTTT
>CAZXST010000048.1:0-2957 GCA_964643205.1 uncultured Flavobacteriaceae bacterium
TCAAAAGGTGACAAGGTATACATTGAAGGCCGAATAAAAACAAGGAAATGGCAGGATGATAAGGGCTTGGATAGATACTCAACTGAGATTAATTGCACTGAATTTACTTTCTTATCAAATAAACAAGATTCTCAAGGCGAAATGAATTCAAATATTCCAAGTGATAACCAGAAAGCAGATGCCTCAGGCTCAGAAGATACTAGTTCAAGTGATGATTTACCTTTCTAGTTTGTATATAACTTTTAATTAGTTGAATATATTATTTACAGAAATACTTTATTATTTAGGTATAAATTACCAATTTAACTTTGATATTATTTTGTTGGGTATCCTATTAATATTATCTGGATTCATCTCTGGATCAGAGGTAGCATTATTTTCATTATCTAAAGCTGAAATTGAATCAAAATCTCATCTTAAATCTTTTAAGATAATAGCAAATTTATTACAAAAACCAAATAAACTTTTAGCGACAATTTTGGTAGCAAATAATTTGATAAATATCGCTATAGTTATTCTTTTTACTAAACTAGGAGAAGTATTATTTAGTACAATTGGTTCTCCATTGCTAAAATTCTTTATAGAAATTGTTATCGCTACTTTTTTGATATTACTTTTTGGTGAGATTTTACCCAAAATTTATGCATCGCGTAATAATATTAGTTTTTCAAGAATAATGGCATACCCATTAACTATTTTAGATATAATATTCTCTCCTATTAGTCTACCAATGCAAAAATTTTCAATTTATATTAAAAAAAAGTTAGCTATACAAAATTCAAATATTAGTATTGATCAAATATCCCATGCTCTAGATTTGACAAGACCTGAGGACACCACTAAACAGGAACAAAAACTATTAAAGGGAATAGTGAATTTTGGTAATATTGATACTAATGAAATTATGTGTCCAAGAATAGATATTTTTGCACTTGACAGTACGCTTAAATCAGAAGAAGTTCTCAAATCAATCAGAAAAACTAGTCATTCAAGGATTCCAGTCTTTCATGAAAATTTAGATAAGATTATTGGCATTTTACATATCAAGGAATTATTGCCATTTTTAGATAAAAAGGACTTTCAATGGAAGAAATTACTGAGGGAGCCCTTGTTCATACCAGAAAATAAAAAATTAGATGACCTAATGTTAGAATTTCAAGAGAAGAAAGTTCATTTAGCTATTGTTGTAGATGAATATGGGGGAACTTCTGGTTTAGTTACCTTAGAAGATGTTATTGAAGAAATTGTAGGAGACATATCTGATGAGTTTGATGATGATAATTTATTGTATTCAAGAATTGACGATCAAAATTATATTTTTGATGGAAAAACTAGTTTGCATGATTTTTGTCGAATTATAGGAGAGGACAAAAATATTTTTGATCAATATAAGGGCGATGCTGAAACAATTGCAGGTTTTATATTGGAAATATCAAACAGTTTTCCCAGAAAAAACAGTAAAATAAATTTTATGAAATTTATTTTTACTGTTGAATCAATAGATAAAAAAAGAATTAAACAAATAAAACTTACAATCTTAAATTAATGAGAAATTATATATACGTAATTTTTATCTTTTTATTTGGTTGTGATAATTATTTTCTGCCAAAACAATCTGCGTATTTAAGACTAGACTATCCTATGCCTGAATATAAATTAATAGACAATATTGATTTCCCATTTTTTTTTGAATCAAATACTAAATTATCAGAAATTTCAGATATTCAGATCAACCCAGAGTCTATTGATTTTATTATAAACTACAATAAACTTAATGCACAAATAAATTTCCAATATAAAAATGTTAATTCCAATGAAAAATTGTATGCCTATATATTCGATTTAAAAAGAACAATTGAAACACATTCAACGATAGCAAATAGTGTAAGGATTAAGGATTATAGTTTAAGAGATAAAAATATTTTTGGAAGAATATTTGATTTATCTGGTAATGTTGCATCCCCTTACCAGTTTTATCTAACAGATAGTACTAATAATATCATTTCCGGTTTGGTTTATTTTAATGTTAAACCTAATTATGATTCTATCTTACCTGCTATTAATTATATTGAAAGGGATATTATTCATTTGATCGAGTCTTTTGATTGGAAAAATTATAATAAATAATTGCACATGAAGAAGTGGCTATATCTTATTAGCTTATCACTAATATGGGGAACTTCATTTATTCTTATAAAAAAGGCTCTAATAGGTTTAACTCCTACTCAGCTAGGGTCGTTAAGAATAATATTTTCATCTATTATTATTTTTATTTTTGCTTGGAATACCCTAAAATTAATAAGCAAAAAGGAATGGAAATGGATAATTATTTCAGCATTTCTCGGAAGTTTTTTCCCAGCTTTTCTTTTTGCATTTGCTGAGACTGAAATAGATAGTTCAATAGCATCTATATTAAATTCCTTGGTGCCGTTAAATACCGTTATTATTGGTGCAATTGTATTTGGGATAGCATCTTCAAAAAAACAAATTATTGGTGTTGTTGTAGGCCTTATTGGGACTTACCTATTGATTGATGGTGGAATACAGCTCAATCCTGATCAAAATTATTTATATGCCGGATTTGTTATCCTTTGTTCATTTCTATATGGGTTTAATGTAAACATTATAAAAAAGTATTTAAATGATATACCTGCAGTTACTATCGCAGCAGGACACTTTTCTGTAATTTTCATTCCTGCAATTATTATTTTTTATTTTTCAGGATTTAATACTGACCAGATGTATGATCCAATTACCTTGAAGTCTATAGGTTATGTACTAATATTATCTGCTTTTGGGACAGCACTTGCAAAAGTGTTATTTAATAAACTGGTGCAAATATCTACTGCAGTTTTTGCGTCTTCTGTAACGTATTCTCTGTTAATAGTCTCCTTATTTTGGGGAATATTAGACGGTGAACTATTTAGCTTTAACCAGTTTATGGCGACAATACTAAT
>CAZXST010000048.1:3057-6627 GCA_964643205.1 uncultured Flavobacteriaceae bacterium
TATTCATTACTTGACTAGCAGTTAATCCTTCAGGAATAGCTTTGTTAAATACAGGTTTTGCAATAGGATTTGCATAGTGATCGAAATAGGTAACAGGCCATCCCACATTTTCTGCAAGATTAGCAGCTACATCACTTCCTTTCCCAACAACAATGATTCTAGTACCGTTAGGATAATTAAAATATTTATTTGCTACCCTTTTTACATCTTCTGCACTAACTGCATTTATTTTTTCTAAATATGTTTCATAAAAATCCTTAGGGAGATCATTCAGCTTAATATCTACAGCATATTTTGCACCAACCTGAGGATTTTCTATTCTTCTTATAAAACTCCCAACATATTTTGCTTTTGCATTTTTTAGTAATTCTGCATCTACATTTTCTGTTTTAATTCTATTAATTTCTTTAATGATTTCCACTACAGCACTATCAGTAACTACATTTCTTACTTTAGCCCCAGCTGTAAATCTGGAAACACCATATCTGCTAGAGCCAAGACTTGAGTAGGCTCCATATGTATACCCTTTATCTTCTCTAAGATTTTTAAAAAGGTAGCCTTCACCACCTCCACCTAAGATATTATTAGTAATTAGAGCTGCATGATAATCTTTATCATTCATTTTTAAATCAACATTATTTGTAACTGAAATTGAGGATTGAGTAGCTGTTGGCAAGTCAATAAAATTAATTTCTGTTAGATTAACATTTGGTGTAAGTACAGGAATAGGGTCCGTGTGTGATTTCCCCTTTTTCCATGCTCCAAATTTATCAGATATCATTGATTTGATTTCTTTATAATTTACATCTCCAATTACCACCAAATATGAATTATTTGGTTTGAAATATCTTTCGTGATATTCTAAAACATCTTCAAATGTTATATTGTTTAATGTCTCTTCAGTTATAAATTCACCATAAGCATGATTTTTTCCATAAGATAGTGCAGATCCAACTCTACCAGCAATAGCATCTAAACTTTTTTTATCAGCTTTTAATGCTTCAATTAGTTTATCCTTTTCTTTATTAAATTCTTCTTCTGAAAGTAATGGATTAATAACTGCATCTGCCATTAATTCAACAACACGTTCATTATTCCTAGTTAATGTACTGGCAAAACCTCCACTAAATCCAATATTTAAACTGGCACCTAAAAAATCAATTTCTTCATTAAATTCATCTTTAGAGATAGTTGTGGTACCATTACCTAGAATAGATCCCAGTAGACTTGTTACCCCTGCTTTATCACCTTCAATAATAGGACGGTTATCTATACTTAAACTATAAGCTACTCTTGGTAATTTATGGTTTTCAACAACTAATACTTTTATACCATTTTTTAATTTAAACTCTTGTGGTTTTTCTAATTTAATTTTTGGAGTTGGCCCACCTTTAGGTTGTATAGATCGGTCAAGTTGTGCATTAACATTTATTGAAATGATTAATGCAGATATCAGTAGAATTATTCTTCTTTTCATTTTTTAATACTTTTTATAATTATTCTCCTGGTAAATATTCAATATCTACCCTTTGATTAGGACTTAAATACTTTTGAGCAACACTTCTAATTTCTTCTCTTGAAATGGATCTGTATATATCAATTTCTTTATTGATTAAATTAACATCACCATAAAGAAGATAATACCTAGCAAGAGAATTTGCTATTCCTGCAATACTAGAGTTTGAGTTTACAAATTGTGATTCAAATTTATTAAGTAGCTTTTGATGATCTCTTTCTGAAATCAACTCATTTTGAACTTTTTCAATTTCTTCTTCTATCTCAGTTAATAAAGTATCGAGCGAAACATCCCCAAGAGGTAATGCTAGGATTGCAAATATATTGTAATCTACTTGTCCTAAATTAATTACTTGAGTTTGTAATGCTTGTTTTTGATCATCTACAAGTTTCTTATACAAGACTGAACTTTTTCCACTACTTAAATATGTTGAAATCATATCTAAAACATAAGAATCTCTACTGGCAAATCCAGGTGTTCTAAAACTACATAATAACATAGGTATTTGAATGTTTCTATCATAAGCTATAGCTCTAACATTTTCAGTTATTGGCTCTTCTTTTGGAAAATTTCTAACAACTTCATTGCCTCTAGGTACTTCATCAAAATATTTTTTTACAAGTTGTTTTGTTTCATCAGTATCTATATCCCCTGCTACAATTAAAACAGCATTATTTGGACCATAATAGGTTTTGTGATAAGCCATAAATTCTTCTAGTGTAGCCGCATCTAGATGTTCCATTTTTCCAATATTTTCATCTTTATAAGGATGAACTTTGAATAAGTTTTCATTTAACACTTTTAGCAGTTTCCCATAAGGAGCATCATATCTTTGTCTCTTTTCTTCTTTAACCACTTCATTCTGCGTATCAACACCAATTTGATCAATTACTGGATGTAGCATTCTTTCAGATTCTAGCCATAATCCTAATTCAAGTTTATTAGAGGGAAAGCTTTCATAATAATATGTTCTGTCTTGAGATGTATTTGCATTAAAACTACCTCCATTTGCAGGGATAATCTTCATGAATTCTCCTCTTCCAATATTTTCAGATCCTTCAAATAATAAATGTTCAAAGAAGTGAGCGAAACCTGTTCTTTCTCTGTCACCATCTTTTCCACCTACATCATACATTATAGAGGTTGTTACAACAGGAGCTGAGTTGTCTTGATGTAAGATAACATGTAGTCCATTATCAAGATCAAATTCTGTAAAATCTACTTGTTGACCGAAGATTTGGCCAAATATTAGTAGAAAAACAGAAAATAATAATAGAATTTTTTTCATTTTTTTCAATTTTTAAATTACTAAATACTTTTATGTGTAAGTATTAATTTTGGACATCAAATGTACAAAAATTATCACTTATTGTTTTTCACCTGAATTTTGAGGATTTTTATAATATAAAAAACATTTGTAGGTTAATATATAAACTTTATATTTGCAGACGTTTTCGAATGAAATAATCATAATAAAATGTATGCAATTGTTGAAATAGCGGGAAAACAATTTAAGGTTCAAAAGGATCAAAAGTTATATGTTCATCGTTTAAAAGAAGATGAAGGCAAGAAGGTTACTTTTGATAGAGTTCTTATGGTTGACAACAAGGATAAGGTATCTTTTGGTTCTCCTGTTATTAGTGGTGCTCAAGTAGGTGCAAAAGTTTTAAAGCATCTAAAATCTGATAAAATAATTGTATTTAAGAAAAAGAGGAGAAAAGGTTATAGAGTAAAAAATGGACATCGTCAACTCTTAACAGAGATTCAAATCAGTGATATATCATTATCGGGAGCAAAAAAGCCAAAGAAATCAGAATCAAAGGCAAAAACAACTAAAAAGTCTGAACCAAAAGTAAAAGTAGCAGAAAAAAAGGCAGATTTAACTAAATTATCTGTTGCTGCTTTAAAAGATTTAGCCAAATCAAAAGGTGTTTCAGGTATTTCTAAAATGAAGAAGGCTGATTTGATTAAGGCACTAGCTTAAAAATATAAAAAATGGCACATAAAAAAGGAGTAGGTAGTTCTAAAAACGGTAGAGAATCAGAATCGAAACG
>CAZXST010000049.1:0-6525 GCA_964643205.1 uncultured Flavobacteriaceae bacterium
GTATCTTTGAAAATTAAAATCACTATCTGATAATACATATGAGTTTTTTTAATTCAATACTTAAATTCTTTATAGGAGACAAAACAAAAAAGGATATAAAATCAATACTTCCTATAGTTGAAGAAATAAAATCGTTTGAGAGTGAGATATCTAAGTTAAATAATGATGAATTAAGAGAACAAACTCTAAATTTCAAATCTGAAATAGAATTATCAATTAATGATGTAAAAAACAAGATTAAAGAGTTAAAAGAGGCTGTAGATAAAACAGATGATTTTGATGAAAAAGAAGAATTATACACTCAAATAGATAATTGTGAAGAAGAATCTTATAAAATAACTGAAGATACTTTAAACAAGATCCTTCCAAAAGCATTTGCAGTTGTTAAAGAAACTGCAAAGCGTTTTTTTAATAACAAAGAAATTATTGTTAAAGCAACAACTTTTGATAGAGAAATTTCAGCCAATAAAGAATACGTGCAATTAAATCAAGATAATGCTATCTGGAAGAATTCTTGGGATGCAGCAGGAAAACCAATAACATGGGATATGATTCACTATGATGTTCAATTAATTGGTGGTATTACAATGCATCAAGGTAAAATAGCTGAAATGCAGACAGGTGAAGGAAAAACATTAGTTGCAACATTACCTGTATATCTAAATGCTTTGTCAGGCAGAGGAGTTCATATTGTAACTGTAAATGATTATTTAGCCAAAAGAGACAGTGCTTGGATGGCCCCCATCTTTGAATTTCATGGTTTAAAGATAGATTGTATTAACTATTATAAGCCCAATTCACAAGAAAGAAAAAATGCATATAATGCTGATATAACATATGGAACCAATAATGAGTTTGGTTTTGATTATTTGAGGGATAATATGGCTAATTCCCCTGATGATCTAGTTCAAAGAAAACATAATTATGCTATTGTTGATGAAGTTGATTCTGTATTAGTAGATGATGCAAGAACTCCATTAATAATATCAGGTGCCGTACCCCAAGGGGATAAGCACGAATTTAATGAGCTAAAACCTAAAATTGAAAAAATAGTATCTGTTCAAAGACAATTATTAACTGCGACATTAGCTGAAGCTAAGAAAAATATATCAAATAATAATAGAGATGAAGGAGCCTTCAGTCTACTCAGAGTATACAGGGGGATCCCTAAAAACAAAGCCCTAATTAAATATTTAAGTGAAGAAGGTGTAAAACAATTACTCCAAAAGACTGAAAACTTTTATATGCAAGATAATAATAGGGAAATGCCAAAAATTGATGAAGCCCTTTATTATGTTATTGATGAAAAAAACAATCAGATAGAACTTACTGATAAGGGAATAGAATTCCTTTCAGGAAAAGAGGATCCTGATTTTTTTATAATGCCAGAAATTGGAATGGAAATATCCAATATTGAATCTAAAGGTTATAAGCCTGAAAAAGAGGCTGCATTGAAAGAAGAGCTATATAGGGATTTTAATATTAAGTCTGAAAGGATACATTCTATAAATCAACTACTTAAAGCATATGCTCTTTTTGAAAAAGATATTCAATACGTAGTAATGGATAATAAGGTAATGATTGTAGATGAACAAACAGGTAGAATAATGGATGGAAGAAGATATAGTGACGGCCTACATCAAGCAATAGAAGCTAAAGAAAATGTAAAAATTGAAGCAGCTACTCAAACATTTGCAACAATAACACTACAAAATTATTTTAGAATGTATGGAAAACTTTCTGGGATGACTGGTACCGCTGTAACTGAGGCAGGAGAATTTTGGGACATATACAAATTAGATGTAATTGAAATTCCTACTAATAAGCCTGTTATAAGAGATGATAAGGAAGACCTAGTTTATAAAACTAAAAGAGAAAAATATAATGCTGTCATTGAACAAGTTACTGCACTTTCAAAAGCTGGCAGACCTGTATTAATTGGTACAACATCTGTTGAAATTAGTGAATTGCTTGGTAAAATGCTTGGGATAAGAAAAGTTCCACATAATATTCTAAATGCAAAACTACACAAAAAAGAATCTGAAATTGTTGCAGAAGCAGGAATTTCAGGTCAAGTTACTATTGCTACCAATATGGCAGGTAGAGGAACTGATATAAAGCTAAGTGAAGAAGTTATTGATCTAGATGGATTAGCAATTGTTGGAACTGAAAGGCATGATTCAAGGAGGGTTGATCGACAGCTAAGGGGAAGATCTGGAAGGCAGGGTGATCCAGGTAGTTCTCAGTTTTATGTTTCTCTAGAAGACAACCTAATGCGATTATTTGGAAGTGAAAAAATTGCTAAAATGATGGATAGAATGGGTCTTGAGGAGGGAGAAGTAATTCAGCATTCTATGATAACAAAATCAATTGAAAGAGCTCAAAAGAAAGTAGAAGAAAATAATTTTGGAATTAGAAAAAGACTCTTAGAATATGATGATGTAATGAATGCTCAAAGGGAAGTAATCTACAAAAGAAGACATAATTCCCTTTTTGGAGATAGATTAAGAATTGATATTGCTAATATGATTTATGACACATGCGAAAATATTGTTTTAAATAATAAAGAAAATAATGATCATAAAAATTTTGAATTTGAACTAATAAAATTCTTTTCTATAAGCACTGACCTAAATGCTGCTGAATTTGAATCAATGGATGAAGATAAGGTTATAGATAAAATATATAAACTCACTCTAAGTCATTACTTAAATAAAATTGAGGCAAATGCTAAATTAGCATATCCAGTAATTAAACATGTTTATGAGAATCAGAAGGATAGATTTAAAAGAATTGTAGTTCCATTTACAGATGGAATAAAAACCCTACAAGTTGTTACAGACCTAGAGAAAGCTTACTCTTCTGATGGACAGCAGCTTGTAACAGATTTTGAAAAAAATATATCATTAGCAATTCTAGATAACTCTTGGAAAAATCATTTAAGAAAAATGGATGAATTAAAACAATCTGTTCAGCTTGCAGTTCATGAGCAAAAGGATCCCCTTCTAATATATAAATTTGAATCATTTGAACTATTTAAAGGCCTAATTGATAATGTAAATAAAGAAATTCTATCATTCTTGTTTAAAGCTGAAATTTCAAATGAAAATGCAAAAAATATTCAAGAGGCCGGACCAAGGAAAGTCACTAAAATAAATGCATCCAAGGATGAAATTCCCAATATTGATGAATTAAGTGCTCAAAATAAAGCAGCAGGCAGAAATAAAGTTCGTGAAATTGAAACAATTGTAAGAGATAAACCAAAGATTGGGAGAAATGATCGAATTACAATAAAAAATGTTTCAACAGGAGAAAACAAAGAAATGAAGTTCAAGCATGCAGAACCATTAATTAATAAAGGCGAGTGGGTTATTTCAGAAGTCACTACTACTTCGTAAAAATTAATTTAAATTATCATGGGAAAAACCCCTAAAAAGCAATTAAATATTCAAAAGCTAATTAGTGGTGTTTTAAATGGCGATATTGTATCACTTAGTAAGGCAATTACCATAATTGAAAGTGATAATATAAATGACAAATCAGATTCTAACAAAATAATATCCTCTTGTATTAAAGAAAAGTCCAATTCAATAAGAATTGGCATAACTGGCGTCCCTGGAGTTGGGAAAAGTACATTTATTGAAACATTTGGAGACCATTTAACAAGTATAGGACACAAGGTTGCCGTATTGGCTATTGATCCAACTAGCTCTATTAATCATGGCAGTATATTGGGGGATAAAACAAGAATGAGTACATTGGTTAATAATAAAAATGCATTTATTAGACCTAGTCCAACCTCTACTCATTATGGAGGTGTAGCAAAAAGGACTAGAGAATCAATTATTCTATGCGAAGCTGCGGGCTATGATATTATTCTAGTAGAGACGGTTGGAGTTGGTCAAAATGAAATTAGTGTATCCGAAATGGTAGATTTCCTTCTTTTACTTAAACTCTCTGGAGCTGGAGATGAATTACAAGGAATTAAACGAGGAATTATAGAAATGGCAGATGCTATAATTATAAATAAGGCTGATGGCGATAATATTGAAAATTCTAATAAAGCTAAATTAGAATTTGCAATGGCCATAAAATTATATCCTATAAAGAAATCTAAATGGACTCCCAAAGTAATGACTTGCAGTTCAATTAACAGCACTGGAATAAAGCCTATATGGGAATTAATTTTAGAATACATTTCTGTTACAAATGCAAATAATTTTTTTAATGAAAATCGGAAAAGTCAAAATAAATACTGGTTATTACAAACTATCAATGATAAATTACAATCAAATTTCTTTGGCAATGAAAAAATTAAAAAAGAATTAGAAAAACAATATAATCTATTAGATAAAAATAAAACAACTCCATTTGCTGCAGCTGAAATTTTATTGAAAATATAATATGTCAACATTTACAATAATAGTACCAATATTTAATGAAAAAGATAATTTGTATAGATTAGAAAGTGAATTAATGAAATTTATTAATTCAACAAAATTTAAAACAAAAGTTCTTTTAATAAATGATGGATCTATAGATGGAAGTAAAGAAGTTATTGAAAAATTATGTAGTATTAATAATTGCTTTGAATCCATTTCCTTTATAAAAAACTGTGGACTTAGTAGTGCATTAAAAGCTGGGTTTGATTTATGCAATTCAAAATATATAGGATATATTGATGCTGATTTACAAACATCACCAAGCGATTTTCATATTTTATTAGAATATATTGATAATTATGATCTTGTTACAGGTTATCGATCTAATAGAAAAGACTCTTTTTTAAAAAATATATCATCCTTAATTGCAAATGGTATAAGAAACATATTTACTAGTGATGGAGTAAAAGATACAGGGTGTCCATTAAAAGTAATAAGGACTGATTTTGCAAAAAGAATTCCAATGTTTAAAGGATTACACAGATTTTTGCCAGCAATGATACTTCTTCAGAAAGGTAAAATTATTGAGGTTCCTGTACAACATTTTCCAAGAATTGCGGGGAAAACAAAATTTGGATTATTCAATAGAATGCTAGGACCTTTGTCAGATTGTTTTGCATTTATTTGGATGAAGAGAAAATACATTAATTACCAGTTAGAAGATAATGAGTGAACTAATTTACTTGTATTCATTGGGATTTATTGCTCAATTCTTTTTTAGTTCAAGAGTTATTATTCAATGGTTTTATTCTGAAAGAGAAGCAAAAGTAATAACACCAACAATATATTGGATATTAAGCCTAATAGGATCATTATTATTCTTTATGTATGGCTATTTTAGGGATGATTTTGCTATTATGTTAGGTCAATTCATAGGTTATTATATATATATTAGAAATTTGCAACTACAAAAAAAGTGGAAAGATTTTAATATAACTATAAGACAAATTCTAATATTATTACCTATTATAATCTGCATAGAAAGGGCATGGAATTCTAATTTTTTTGATTTAGATTCTCTTTTTTATAATGCTGATATACCGCAATGGTTATTATATCTTGGAATAATTTCACAAATAACATTTACTTTTAGATACATATACCAGTGGATGTCTTCAGAAGTTTCAAAAATTTCCCATTTACCTCTAGGATTTTGGATTATAAGCATTGTAGGCGCTATTTTAATAATTACATATTCTATTTTTAGATTAGATCCTGTCTTATTTTTTAGTCATATTGCAGGAATTTTTATGTATTCGAGAAATATTTATTTTATATATATTAACAAAAAAAGCAATGAATTTTTTTAAAGAAATATTATTACATTAATAAATTGAGATGAGATATATAGAAATTACACTTTGTTTGCTAACACTTATTGCATTTGGATGTAATAAACAAAAAGAACCTATTAAATCACCATTTTCAAATATAGACACCTTATCAACAAACGATTGGTGGAATCGCTCTGAAAATGCAATAATTGATTTAAAAGTTGACAGAAATGACGTTATAGCCTTTGGTATTTATACAGTATCTAATAAGACTCTTAAACTTACTGCACAACTATTTCCTCTTTATCCAGATGAAAGCAGAGAGATTAGATTAGAAATCTATCAGAATAAAAGCTGGAAAGAAATACAAAGAAAAAAAATTAATGAAATAGGATGGGCTACAACATTTAGAGTAGAAAATTGGGATGATTCAAAAGATGTAAAATATAGATTAAGACATAGTAATGATGCCATCTTTGAGGGAATGATAAGAAAAGATCCTAAAAATAAAAATGAAATTGTTATGGCTGCATTCTCATGTAATAGTAATAAAGACAGAGGAGATAGAGAAAATTATGTCATAAATATAAATCATATTGATCCTGATATATTATTTTTTGCTGGAGATCAGTCTTATGACCACCAAGAACATACTGCTGCGTGGTTGAAATTTGGTATGCAATTTAGAGAGACCTTCAGGAAAAGGCCGTGTATAACTATACCTGATGATCATGATATTGGTCAAGGTAATTTATGGGGAGAAAATGGAAAAATTGCTTCATCATCTGCAGGAAATGATGGAGGTTACT
>CAZXST010000050.1:0-2608 GCA_964643205.1 uncultured Flavobacteriaceae bacterium
GAGCACATAGATTCGGGAATAGATTTTTGCATAATTTCATAACCACATTTTGGTGTATGAGTAGTAAGAAGCCCCACACCACTCCTTAGACATGCCTTTGCTGCTAGAACAGATGCTCCAATTTTTCCAATAGATCCTGCGATTAATAATGCATTGCCATAATTTCCTTTGTGAGATTGCCTGCTTCTACTTTTACTATGTTTTATTATACTATGATCAATAATAAATTTATTGGAATTCATTTTTTGAATGTATTCTTCATTCAAGCCTATATCTATAATTTTCCATTTTTTAATATTAGCTCCATTCTCAGGAAGAAAAAACGAAAATTTAGGTCTTTGAAAACTAATTGTTAAATCCGCATTAACTATGTGTTTTGAACTTGAAATATTATCGCAGTACATACCTGACGGAATGTCAACAGAGTAAATAGGACATTTTTGCTTGTTTATTGAATCAATGACTCTAGCGTAGTACCCTACTATAGGTTTTGAAAGTCCTGTACCAAATATTGCATCTATTATTAGGTCATATTTAGAAAAATCTGGCATAGGTTTAGAATTTGTTAATTCCTCTACTGAATCAATCTTTGTTAGATTTACCTGGCAATCTTTAGATATTTTGGAGCTGATATTTAAAAAATATGTTTTGACAGAAATCTTTTTTTCTTTCAATAATCTTGATATGGCTAGGCCATCTCCACCATTATTTCCAGAGCCACAAATTATAGCTATTTTTTTTGTCATGAGCTGCTTATCCCAAATTGAATTGATAAAACAATTAGAAGCATACTCCATCAAATCAATAGATGAAATTGGTTTATTTCTAATAGTGTAACAATCTGCACTTCTTATTTGCTCTGCATTTAATATTTTTTTTAGATTATACATCATATTTCAAAATTATATTAAAATTTATGTTTTTCACACTAATTATTTTCTTCTTTTATAAATTTACAGAACGGGATGTGGCGTAGTCCGGTTAGCGCACACGGCTGGGGGCCGTGGGGTCGCAGGTTCAAATCCTGTCATCCCGACTTTTTTTCTACATTTGTTACTATGAAAAAATTATTTCTTTTACTTATACCAATAATTATTCTGTCGTCATGTATGGAATCTATGGAGTCAAACGATAATAATGCCCCAAACATTATTTTAATTACTCTTGATGGTGTGAGGTGGCAGGAAGTATTTAATGGGGTTGATTTAGATCTTATAGAAAATAAAAAATTCACTAAGAATTCTGCTTTACTAAAAGAAATGTTCTTAAGTGATGATAATAAAAAACGTCAACAAAAATTACTTCCTTTCTTTGGGAATTACATTGATAATAAAGGGGTGTTGATTGGGAATAAGAATGAAGGATCAGTACTGAAATTAACGAATGATCAATTATTTTCCTATCCAGGATATAATGAAATTTTAACTGGATTTGCAGATGATTCTATCAGAAGTAACGATAAAATATATAATAAAAATAAAACAATATTAGAGCTGCTAAATGCTAACAAAAATTATTCTGGAAAAGTTGCTGCTTTTTGTAGTTGGGATGTGTTTCCTTTTATAATTAATGACAAGAGAAGCGGAGTTCCTGTAAGTGCAGGTTATAGCAATCTAGAAAGCAAAAAATTGTCTAAACTTGAATCTTTTATTGAAAATTATCAGACTATGATTCCACTTTTTAGAGATAATGTGAGATATGATTTATTTACTCATATCCTTTCAATGGAGCATATTAAAAATAGAACCCCAAAAGCAGTTTATATTTCTTATGATGAAACTGATAGCTTTTCTCATGCGGGAAGCTACGATGATTATATAGCTTCATTGCACAATACTGACAAAATGATTGAGGAACTATGGACCTATCTACAAGAGAACCCTTTTTATAAGGATAATACATATATGTTTATTACTACCGATCATGGAAGAGGCGATGGTGACTTCCCTGAATCTATGTGGACTAGTCATGGAAGCGGAGCTAATGGATGCGAATATACATGGCTTGCAATTTTAGGGCCAGAAATAAAAAAAACAGGATTAGAAAAAGGCGAATATTATGTTAATCAAATTGCACCAACTATTGCAAAATTAACTGGCGTTACTATAGAAAATAAAAAAGCAGGAAATCCTATAATAATAAAATAACAAAGCTATTTGGAGTAATTTTGGCACGAAAATTGTCTTTTTTTATTTAAAAAAAACAATATGCTTTCTTAACTTAACAACATTATGAAAAGAATCTTTGTATTGTTATTTGGCTGTATTTTAATTAATTGTTCATCAACTAGTGAAACAGCATCATCTTCAAAATTAAGTATTTCACCAGCTGCATTAACACTAATTGATGTAATTGCTGGGAAATTCCCAGGAGTTGAAGTAATTGGAGATAATGTTGCCAATTATTTGGACTATCATAAAAACACATTAGAAAGTGTATCTCCTAAAATTTTAATAAGAGGCGGAAGTCAATCAATTAATTATAATGCATATGCAGTATATGATGTTGATGGGCTTCTTTATACTGATTATCCTGGTTTTATTGATCCTCAACAAATTAAAAGCATAACTATATTACGATCACTTGCAGCTACCAACAAATATGGGGG
>CAZXST010000050.1:2708-3930 GCA_964643205.1 uncultured Flavobacteriaceae bacterium
AATTCTTTGACTGAATATCTTTGAACATCAAGGCCACTACATTTTAGCGGGCCATCTTCTGAAAATGTACCTATAATTAAGTATCCCTCTTTGTTTAAAGATGAATTTAAAAGGCCCAAATATTTTTCTCTTTCCTGATTATTTGTAATAAAATGAAAGACTGCTCTATCATGCCAGACATCATATTTTTGATCTGATGATAGATCAGTTACATTTGATTCAATGCATTTAATTTTATGGTTTCCATTTGCTACTCTTTTAGCAACTTCATCTAATGCATTTCCAGAAATATCAAGAATAGTAATATCATTATAGCCTAAATTTAGCAAGGTATCTGCAAGAAAACTTTTACCAGCACCTATATCGATTATTGATGCATTTAAATTTAATTTTAATGCTTTAATAATATTCAAGGATGTAATAGGAGTTTCTTGATACCAGCTCACTCCATCAATTTCCTTAGTAGAATATATTTTTTCCCAATGATCTTTATTAGACATCTATGTTTAGTTGTAACTACAAAATAATAATTACTTTTTAAAAAAATAATTAAATATGTAAATATATATTTGCATTTACTTGGGGCCCCGTAGTTCAATGGATAGAATAGAAGTTTCCTAAACTTTAGATGCAGGTTCGATTCCTGCCGGGGCTACAAATTAGTATTTAATAGTGAAAATTTATTTCTATATTGGGATATGAGATTATTTTTTGTTGTTTTCTTGCTTAGTTTTTTTTCTGCAAATTCACAAACTTTTTACTCTGTAGATTATAAATCTCAAGCAGATGTTAATATATTCGTTGTAGAGCACAGAAGCCAAGCAGATCTTTTAGTCTATAAACTTGACTATAAATCTCAAGCAAAAGGCAATGAGGGATTATGGTTTTTTGTCGAATATAAATCTCAGGCAGATTTTAAATTGTTTTTTGTCGAATATAAATCTCAGGCAGATTTGAAAATTTATTTTGTTGATTATAAATCTCAAGCTGGCTGGGTTTCTAACCAGAAAAAACATTTATTATATTAATCAATAAATTTTTTTTAATTTCTTTGCAGAATATATTACTTAATAATGATGCTAAATAGAATTTTATTCATAATATTTTCTTTTTGTTTCACCTCTTTAAATTCACAAATTTTAGAGCCGGTAAAGTGGGGCTTTCATTCAGAGCAAATTGAAGAAAATAAATATGAATTAGTATTTATTGCAGATATTGATCC
>CAZXST010000050.1:4030-5966 GCA_964643205.1 uncultured Flavobacteriaceae bacterium
TTAAAGAAACGATTTCTATAAATCAAGAAAATCTTCAAATAAACATTTTAAATCTATATGGGTTTTTGCCAAGTGATATAAATAAAACAGAAGTTAATTGCAGCAATTCATCATCAAATGCAACAACAGTTTCTAGCCCAAATAGAACCCTTTTTAATATTTTCGGGCTTGGTTTTATAGGCGGATTACTTGCATTGTTGACACCATGTGTATTTCCAATGATCCCTTTAACAGTTAGTTTTTTTACTAAAAAAAATGATAATACAAGTGGGTATTCCAATGCTATTCTATATGGTGTTTTTATTGTATTGGTTTATTTAATTTTGAGTATTCCATTTCATTTATTGGATTCTGTAAATCCAGATATTTTAAATGATATTTCAACAAACGTATACTTAAATATTTTCTTTTTTATCATATTTCTTTTATTTGCTTTTTCCTTCTTTGGATATTATGAATTATCCCTCCCTACATCTTGGGTTGATAAGTCAACTAAGAGAGAATCTGCTGGAGGTATAATCGGAATATTTTTCATGGCTCTTACATTGGCAATAGTGTCCTTTTCTTGTACTGGGCCTATATTAGGATCACTACTTGCTGGATCTATTTCTAATGATTCAGCTGCTTGGGAATTAACTGCTGGAATGGGCGGATTTGGACTTGCGCTAGGACTGCCTTTTGCATTATTTGCAATGTTCCCAAATATGTTAGAATCATTACCAAAGTCGGGCGGATGGTTAAATACTATAAAGGTTTCTTTAGGATTTATAGAACTTGCCTTAGCATTAAAGTTTCTGTCTAATGCTGATTTAGTCGCCCATTGGGGAATTATTAAAATCGAAGTATTTTTAATTTTATGGCTCATTATTTTTCTTTTAATGGCAATATATCTTTTCGGAAAAATCCAATTTCCAAACGAAATAAAACCTAAAAATATTTCATTTACAAGAGGAGCCTTTGCGTTGCTGTCTTTAGGTTTTGCTCTATATTTAGCATCTGGCTTAATTTATAATAAAGAAACTCAATCTTACAGAGCATTGAGTTTGCTTAGCGGTCTGGCACCTCCTTTAGGCTACAGTTATTTTTCTCCTAAGGAATGTCCAAACAATTTGAATTGTTTTAAAGATTTAAAATCTGGGATTGAATATGCTAAAAAAGTTGACAAACCAATCTTGTTAGACTTTACAGGATATGCATGTGTTAATTGTAGAAAAATGGAGGAACATGTCTGGCCATTAAAACAAGTAGACAATGCTATTAGAGAAAATTATGTGTTAATCTCCTTATATGTAGATGACAAAAAAGTATTGCCAGATAATGAACAATTATTAGTAAAAAGAACTAGTGGAAAAGGAGTTAGAAAGTTAATTAACTATGGTCATAAGTGGGCATATTTTCAGGCACAATATTTTAAAACAAACTCTCAGCCCTATTATGTGCTTTATGATCCAAACTCAAATGAGATTCTAAATAATCCTGTTGGCTATACTCCCAATGAAGAGGAATATTTAGCGTTTTTAAATTGTGGATTAGAGATCTTTAAGAACAATTAATTTTATATTTTTAATATTATTTATTTCTAAAAATTGACACCAGAAAAACAACATAAATATGATCTTGCCTATTTAAAGATTGCTAACGAATGGGGTAAGCTTTCTTATTGTGAGCGAAGAAAGGTCGGAGCTATAATCGTTAAGAATAATATGATTATTTCTGACGGCTTTAACGGCACTCCTTCTGGATTTGAGAACATATGTGAAGATGATGATGGATATACTAAATGGTACGTATTGCATGCTGAGGCTAATGCAATTTCTAAGGTAGCATCTTCTACGCAGTCATGTGAGGGAGCCACCTTGTATATATCTCTTTGTCCATGTAAGCAGTGTAGCAAATTAATTCATCAAGCCAATATAAAAAGAGTTGTCTACCAGGA
>CAZXST010000051.1:0-5955 GCA_964643205.1 uncultured Flavobacteriaceae bacterium
CCTACTACTTCTCCTTTGTGAAATACTAATACTGTTGGAATATTTCTTACTCCATATTTAGCAGCATATTCTTGATTAGAATCTATATCCAGCTTTCCAATAATTGCTTTATCTGAATATTCATTACTGATTTCATCTATAACTGGTCCTAACATCCTACATGGGCCGCACCAAGCTGCCCAAAAATCTACTAAAACTGGTTTTTCGCTTTTGAGAACTAATTCCTCAAAATTTGCATCTGTGATTTCTAACGCCATTTGAAAAAAATTTTATGTTGCTAAAATAGCTAATCTTAATGAAATTACCATTTAGATTAATTTAATTTGTAATATATTTTTCCCTGATCTAGTAATTCTAATAATTCCTGAGATATATTAATCTTATGTTTAGTGGTTTGCATGTCAATTTTCATTTTTTCTTTTTGATCATATACCACAAAACTCAAATTATGATCTCCTTTGTGTTTAATTAAAAGTTTCTTTATTTGATCTATTTTGTTTTCTTGGATATCATCAAGATTTAATTGAATAGATAATTTTCGTGCAAATGACTTAACAACATCCTGTAGAAGTTTAAAGTTATTGTATTGAATCCTAGGTTCACCAACTATTCCCGTTTCTTTATTCTTCCAACCTCCTACTATTTTTGTTCTAATATGAATAAAATTATTTAAGATTAAAAAGTGTTTGTATTTTAAGTAATCCTCACCAAAAATCCTGAATTCAAAAGAATCTACATAATCTTCCAAAGTAAATGAAGCCCAGCCCTTCCCTTGACGACTAACCCTATGTTCTAAATCAGTTATTACACCTGCAACTGTAAGTTCATTACCTACAAAATCTCTTGGTGATTTAAACATAGAAACATTTGCATTGCAGAATGAGTCCATTTCAACCTTAAAATCATCTAAAGGATGGCCAGAAATATAAATACCTATTACTTCTCTTTCTCTTGCAAGTTTTTCTACTGTATCCCACTGTTCTGTCTCTGGAACCTGAAGTTCAGATATTTGAACGTCAGATGAATTTTGAAATAAGCTAAACTGTGCTGAATTCTTATTTGCTTGAAATTTACCTCCATGCTTTATTATTTTTTCAATAAATGTAATTCCATCGCCAATATCATAAAAATATTGTGCCCTATGAATTGAATTAAAACAATCAAAAGCTCCTGCAGCAGCAAGACTATCAAAGGCTTTTTTGTTAGCAGCTCTTAAATCGACTCTTTTTGAGAGATCAAAAATAGACTTATAGTTTTGGTTTTTCTTCCTTTCAGATACTATGGCATTTACTGCAGATGCACCAACACCCTTAATGGCCCCCATACCGAATCTTATAGCATTATCCTTGTTAACAGCAAATTTGTAATAAGATTCATTTATATCTGGACCTAATACATTAAGTTTCATTCTCTTACATTCACCCATAAAGAATGTGATAGACTTTATATCATTCATATTGCTAGACAATACTGAAGCCATATACTCTGCTGGATAATTTGCTTTTAAGTAGGCTGTTTGATAAGCAATCCATGCATAGCAAGTAGAATGTGATTTATTGAAAGCATAACTTGCGAAAGCCTCCCAATCTTTCCAAATCTTTTCTATTTTATTGATATTTAATCCTTTATTCTTAGCATTGTTTAAAAACTTAGGTTTCATTTTATCAAGAACATTTTTTTGTTTCTTACCCATTGCCTTTCTTAAAATATCTGCCTCACCCTTCGTAAAATCACCAAGTTTTTGAGATAATAACATTACTTGCTCCTGATAAACCGTAATACCATAAGTATCTTTTAAATACTCTTTCATTTCTGGTAAATCATATACTATTTTTTCATCTCCATGTTTTCTTCTAATAAAGCTTGGAATATATTCCATTGGTCCTGGTCTGTAAAGTGCATTCATAGCAATTAAATCATCAAAAACAGTAGGTTTTAAATCCTTTAAATGTTTTTGCATTCCAGGAGATTCATATTGAAATATTCCTACAGTTTCACCATTCTGAAATAATTCAAAAGTTTTCTGATCATCCAAAGGAAAATTATCTGGATCTAAAATTGTCCCATATTTAGCCTTCACAATTTTAACAGTATTCTTAATAAGAGTTAATGTTTTAAGACCTAAAAAGTCCATTTTAAGCAGTCCAGCCTGTTCCACAACAGCATTATCAAATTGTGTTACATTAAGTTCTGAATCCTTTGCAATTGCAATAGGGACAAAATTTGTTATCTCGTCAGGAGTAATAATAACTCCACAAGCGTGAATACCAGTATTTCTAAGGGATCCTTCTAATACTCTTGCTTGTTTTATTGTTTCTGATTCGAGATTTTCAGAATTTGCAATCATTAGTAGCTGATTAATTCTATCTAAATCATCAGGTCTAAATTTATTCCTTAAATCTTTTTGAGGGGTTTCAAAAATAGCACTTAGTTTTGCCATGTTTGGGACTAGTTTTGCTATCCTATCTGCATCATTTAAAGGCAGGTCTAATACACGAGCAGTATCTCTAATTGAAGATTTTGCTGCCATTGTTCCATAAGTAATTATTTGAGCTACCTGGCTTTCTCCATATTTTTTGATTACATATTCAATAACCTTATTCCTTCCTTCATCATCAAAATCAATATCAATATCTGGCATACTAATTCTGTCTGGATTTAAAAATCTTTCAAATAGTAAATCATACTTAATTGGATCAATATTAGTTATCCAAAGAGAATATGCAACAACTGATCCTGCAGCAGAACCCCTTCCAGGGCCAACCGCTACATTCATCTCCCTTGCATGTCTTATAAAATCTTCAACGATAAGGAAATACCCAGGATATCCCGTATTTTTTATAGTTTCTAACTCAAACTCTATTCTAGTTTCTAGTTCAGAAGATATTTTTCCATATCTTTTTTTAGCACCTATATAGGTTAAATGCCTTAAATAGCTATTCTCTCCTCTTTTTCCTCCATCTTTATCATCTTTATCATCAATAAAATCAGAGGGAATATCAAATTTTGGTAATAAAACTTGATTTGAGAGTGTATATTCTTCAATTTTATTGACAACTTCATTAATATTACTTATAGCTTCTGGAAAATCGTAAAATAGTTCTTTCATTTCATCAGAAGATTTGTAATAATATTCATGATTAGGCAAACCAAATCTAAATCCTCTCCCTTTACCAATAGGTGTAGAGAGTTTCTCCCCCTCTCTAATACAAAGTAAAATATCATGAGCATCTGCTTCAGATTTTTCCTTGTAATAATTATTATTAGTTGCAACAACCTTAATATTATGCTTTCTTGAAAAATCTATGAGTATCTTATTAACTAGGTCTTCATCCTCCTGATTATGTCTCATTATTTCAATATACAGATCATCCTTAAAAATTTTTTTCCACCATAGCAAAGCTTCTTCAGCATTTTTCTGACCAATATTTAATATCTTATTTGAAACTTCACCCATTAAATTACCTGTTAGAACAATAATATCATCCTTATACTTCTCAACAAGTGTTTTGTCTATTCTAGGAACATAATAGAATCCTTTTGTATATGCAATAGATGACAGCTTTACTAGATTATTATATCCATTCTTGTTTTTTGCCAAAAAAACAATATGATAACCATTGTCCCTGTGATTTTTATTTAGATGATCTTCACATACATAAAATACACATCCCACTATTGGTTTAATCCTTTGCTTGATTCCATCTTCTTCAACTTTATTGTCATCAATAGATCGGTTATAACTTTGTATTTCACTAACAAATCTAAATGCTCCCATCATATTTGCATTATCAGTTAAAGCAACTGCGGACATATTCATTTTATTAGTTGCTTCAATTAAGTCTGTAATACTCATTGTAGACTGTAATACAGAAAATTGAGTATGATTATGAAGATGAACAAATTCTACATCGTCTAATTCTGAGAAATTCTCCTCCTTAATATCAGTTTTTAAATCAACTTGTATGTTTAATGACTCTTTTAATTTTTCAGATTTTTTCTTAAGATTTACATGCTTAATTCCTGCTTGTTGAATTTTTTTAGGATTATTGCTTAGATATGTTTCAAAATAATCACTAGTAACGCCTAATTGATCTTCATTAAATCTTTTAATTCTGATTAATTCTAAAAAACATCTTGCTGTAGCTTCAACATCTGCTGTGGCATTATGAGCTTCCTTAAAGGATACGTCAAATAAAAATTCATAAAGTTCAAGTAATGTTGGAAGCTTGTACTTACCTCCTCTACCTCCAGGCAACTCACAAAGTAAAGCAGTATCTTCAGTACAAGTATCTAATAATTTTTTACTACTTAAACTATTTTTTATTTGTTGTCTATAAAATTCACATCCTATTACATTAATATCAAAGCTTACGTTGTGCCCAATAACATAAGATGACTTTTCTAAGGCTAGATTAAATTTTTCTAATACCTCATCTAGATTCTTACCATCAGCAAGTGCTAATTCTGTAGATATTCCATGAATTTTTTGTGACTCATATGGGATTTCAAAATTGTCAGGTTTAATTAGATAATTTTGATCTTCAATAAGTTCTCCCATTTCATCATGCAACTGCCAAGCTATTTGGACACATCTTGGCCAATTGTCTGTATCGGTGATTGGGGCTTTCCAGTTTTTAGGTAAACCAGTTGTTTCTGTATCAAAAATTAAATACATGCTAGAGAAAAATCAAATAAATAATTTATTAATTTCCTGAATCAACGGAAATTGGCAACCTATAAAAAACTCCCTGAGAAATATTTATCGTATACTCACCAGTGTTATTATAGGCATCAAAATTAAAAGTGCCTGATATAGTATTTTCCTCAGAATTAAATTCTTCAATAGTAATTTCTCCATCACTTAAATAGGCAATACTTGCAATTCCATCATTGGTAGTTGAATAATACAAAGAATCCTGGTATGCTGCATTAGCAATTTCTGAACTTCCTAAATTATTTGTTCCAACTTCTAATAAAGGCATATACATTGATATTGTGCCTGAAAGATTGCCTCCAGTAATTATTGTGCCATTAGTATCTGTTGTTACTGAGAATGAACTCGCCTCCCAAAACTTAACTCCGTTTACATGTGCCTGAAACGTAGGAATTCTGTCTTCGATAGTATTTTCACAACTACTGAAGATTAAAAGCACTACTAATAAACATTGAAATTTATTCATATAGAAAATAATTAACCTTATAAATGTAAAACAAAAAAATAAAACATTTAGTTAAGAATTAGAAAATTATCTTATATTTGCCCACTCATTAATAACCGGGGTCGAGAACCTCAAAAATTAATTAATTATGTCTGTAAAAATAAGACTTCAAAGACACGGTAAAAAAGGTAAACCCTATTACTGGATTGTTGCCGCTGATTCAAGATCAAAAAGAGATGGTAAATACTTAGAAAAAATAGGGTTTTATAATCCTAATACTAATCCCGCTACCATTGAAATTGATATGGAAAAATCCATAGAATGGCTAAAAAATGGTGCTCAACCTACTAAAACAGCAAGGAATATTCTCTCATATAAAGGTATAATGTTAAAATATCACTTATTAGGTGGTGTTGCAAAAGGTGCATTTACTGAAGAAGAGGCTGAAAAGCGATTCAATATATGGATAGAAGAAAAAACTAAAAAAATAGAGGCTAAAAAAGAAAAATTGAGCAAAGAAGATGAGGAAAGAAAAGCTAAAGCATTAGAAAATGAAAAGCTAGCTAATGAAGCTAGAATAAAGGCTCAAAAAGAGGAGCCAGCTCCTGCTGAAGAAGAAGCTACCACTGAAGAAAAGCCTGCTGAAGAAGAGGCTACCACTGAAGAAAAGCCTGCTGAAGAAAAGCCTGCTGAAGAAAAGCCTGCTGAAGAAGAGGCTCCTGCTAAAGAAGACTCAGCTAAGGAAGAATAGCTAATTCTACAAATTAATTTTTAAATTTATTCTTACTAATAT
>CAZXST010000052.1:0-5946 GCA_964643205.1 uncultured Flavobacteriaceae bacterium
AAAAAATATTGTAAAATCTTTAATATTGAATTACTTTTGCACCGAATAAAACTTCATTTAATTTTATTCTCCTGGCTATGTCAAAAGACATTATTGTTAAAAAGGGTTTAAACATCAATTTAGTTGGTGATGCTACTAAGACTCTTGACATTTCCAAAAACAGCAAATATTATTCTGTATATCCTGAAGATTTTCATGGAGTATTTCCGAAACTTACAGTTAAAGCTGAAGAAAAAGTAAAAGCAGGAGACGTGCTTTTTTATGATAAAAACAATGAAGAAGTAAAGTTTGTTTCACCAGTTTCAGGTAAAATTACAGAGATTCAAAGAGGTGAAAGAAGAAGGATTGTTTCTATTGAAATTTTAGCAGATAAAAAAATAGAATATAAAAACATAGGAAAGCTTGATATCAAAGCCGAAAAGAACAAGATAATTAAGTATTTACTAAATGCTGGTTTATGGCCTTTTATAAAGCAAAGACCCTATGATGTGATAGCTGATCATAATGTGTCTCCTAAATCAATTTTTATTTCTGGATTTTCATCAGCACCCCTTTCTGCTGACTTGGATTTTATTTCAAAAGGGTATCATAATAAGATTCAAACTGCTATAAATCTTTTATCAAAATTAACTGAGGGTGAAATACATATGTCAGTTAGAAAGAATTCAAATTCAGAATTATCTACTTTAAAGAATGTAACTATTCATAATGTCTCGGGACCGCATCCTTCTGGAAATGTAGGAACATTAATCAATAAGGTTTCTCCAGTTAATAAAGGTGAGGTTGTTTGGACTATTGCTTTACAAGATCTTATTCTAATAGGTTCAGTTGTTGAATCTGGAAAATTTTCAGCGGAAAGAATAATTGCATTAGTAGGATCATCTGTTGAGAATCCAAGATATATTAAAACTCTTATTGGATCTGGGATGTCAACGATTTTAAACAAAGGCATCCAGGATGGTAATAGAATAATTTCTGGAAATGTATTAACTGGAAAACAAATTTCTATAAAAGGATATCTTGATTATTATAGCAATACAGTAAGTGTAATACCCGAGGGTAACGATTATGATCTTTTCGGATGGACTAGACCTATATTTGATAAAATTTCAACTTCTAGGGCATTAACATTTTCATGGCTATTACCAAATAAAAAATACAGCTTGAATACAAATACTAATGGTGAGCATAGAGCATTTGTTGTTACAGGATCTTATGAGCAAGTTTTTCCATTAGATATATATCCAATGAGAATATTAAAAGCATGTATGTATAAGGATCTTGGGGAAATGGAAGCTTTAGGCATGTATGAAGTTGCTCCAGAAGATTTTGCCTTAACTGAGTTTGTATGCGTATCTAAGCAGCCACATCAACAAATAATTAGGAAGGGATTAGACTTAATGAAAAAAGAATTAGGGTAATGGGAATAAAATCAAGTCTACATCAATTAAAGGAAAAATTCAGGGGCAATAAATTTGCTCCTGCATTTAACGCGTTTCATACTTTTTTATATACACCCAATGATGTAACTAAAGGGGGCACTCATATAAAGGCAGCAGATGATTTGAAAAGGACAATGAACATGGTTATCCTTTCACTTGTTCCATGTCTTTTATTTGGAATATTCAATACTGGATATCAGCATTTTGCTGCAGTTGATGCTGCTAATGGAATAATTAGAGAAGCCTCGTTGTTAGGTAATTTTATTACTTGGGAAAATTTTCTATTGGGTTCAACCAAAGTCCTCCCGCTTGTTATAGTATCTTATGTTGTAGGACTTACTGTTGAATTTATTTTTGCAGTTATAAAGGGTCATGAGGTTGAAGAAGGATATTTAGTGACTGGCATGTTAGTCCCATTAATTGTTCCTGTTGATCTACCTCTTTGGATGTTAACTGTTGCTGTGATTTTTGGCGTTATAATTGGAAAGGAAATATTCGGTGGAACAGGAATGAATATTCTAAATCCAGCGCTTACTATTAGAGCTTTTTTATTTTTTGCATATCCAACATGGATGAGTGGAGATAAAGTATGGGTTCATCAAGCAGTGGAAAGAACAGGCACAGCTGAGGCAATTTCAGGAGAAACAATATTGGGTAGTTATGCCCAAAATCAAGAAATTATATATTCACTTTCAGATATGTTTATTGGGTTTATACCAGGATCTGTAGGTGAAACTTCTAAAATATTAATTATTCTAGGTGCGCTATTTTTAATTTTTACAAAGATTGGTTCATGGAGAATAATGCTTAGTACAATCGCAGGTGCTCTTTTTATGGGTTTAATTTTTAATCAGGTAGTTGATCTAGGATGGATTACAGAAACTAGTAAATTTTATGGCTTAATGAGTGTTCCTTTTTGGGAGCATTTGTTAATAGGAAGTATCTTATTTGGTGCAGTTTTCATGGCAACTGATCCAGTAACTGCAGCGCAGACTTTAAAAGGTAAATGGATTTATGGGTTTTTAATTGGTTTTATTTCAATTATGATTAGAGTATTTAACCCTGGCTATCCTGAAGGTGTATTTTTAGCAATATTATTAATGAATGTTTTTGCCCCTACAATTGATCATTATGTTATAGAATCTAATGTTAAGAAAAGGCTTAATAGAATTAAATTAAAAACTGCTTAGAATGGGAATTAATACAGATAAAAATTCATATACGCTGCTTTTTGCCATTGGTATGACAATTGTTGTAGGAACATTACTTGCTGCTATTGATTCGTCTTTAAGAGAAAGAATAAATACAAATAAAATTCTAGAAAAACAGCAGAATATACTCTATGCAATTGGCATTAATGACAATGAAGGTAGTAGTGTTAGGTTCATTTCTAAAGATAAAGCTCCTATTGAATTTGATAAATATGTAGTTAATCAAATTTATATTCAAGGAAGTAAAATAATTGAAGATGATGAAGCCTATTTAATAGAAGTAAAAAAAGAGAAGACACTTGCTAAGGATGCAAGTTATAATAGAAGATTGCCTTTATTTATCGCTGAAAAGGACGGTAAAAAATATTATGTTGCACCAATAAGAGGAAATGGTTTATGGAATGCAATTTGGGGCTATGTTTCTATGGATGAAAATATGATAATTCAAGGTGCTTATTTTGATCACCAAGCAGAAACCCCAGGACTAGGAGCCAATATAAATCAGAGATTTTTTATGGATGATTTCATTGGTGAGAACTTATTAGATTCTAATGGCAATTTTATAGGAATAACTGTCTCTAAAAAAAATCTTGACCCTAGAAATGAAATAAAGGATGATAATGAGGTAGATGCAATTGCTGGTGCTACTATAACAGGTGATGGTGTTTCTGCAATGATAAAAAGTGATTTAGGATTATACGTACCATACTTTAAAAAATTAAAACAGAATTAGATGGCCTTATTATCAAAAAGAGATAGCAAATTAATACTAGATCCATTATCAGATAATAATCCGATAACTATTCAGGTTCTTGGGATTTGCTCAGCATTGGCAATCACAGCTGAACTTGAAGCCTCAGTTGTAATGTCTATTGCGGTTTTATTTGTAATGGGAACAGGGAACGTTGTAATTTCTTTAATAAGAAATATTGTTCCATCCAGAATTAAAATAATAGTCCAATTAATAGTTATTGCAACCTTGGTAGTAATAGTAGATTTAGTTTTAAAAGCTTACGCCTATGAATTAAGTAAAACCCTATCTGTATTTGTTGGTCTTATAATTACCAATTGTATAATTATGGGGAGGTTTGAAGCATTTGCTCTTGGCAATACTCCATGGAGATCATTCCTTGATGGTATTGGAAATGCATTTGGATACGCTTTAATATTAGTAATTGTAGGGTTTTTTAGAGAATTATTAGGTTCAGGAACTCTTTGGGGCTATCCAGTTTTTGGAGATGCTATTGATATGACTGGACTATATGCTTTAGGGTATGAAAACAATGGGTTTATGTTATTATCACCAATGGCATTGATTGTTGTTGGAATTATTATTTGGATTCAACGATCAAAAAGTACTCATTTAATTGAAGATTAAATATGGAACATATAGAACTATTATTTAAATCTATTTTTATCGACAATATGGTATTTGCCACATTCTTAGGAATGTGTTCATATCTAGCAGTTTCTAAAAAAGTTACTACTGCTAATGGTCTTGGAGCAGCTGTGATTTTTGTATTAACCATTACAGTTCCTCTAAACTGGCTTTTAGATACTTATGTGCTACAGGATGGTGCTATGAAATGGTTACATCCAAGCCTTGAAGAATATAATCTTGATTTCTTATCCTTTATATTATTTATTGCTACAATAGCAACAATGGTTCAATTAGTTGAAATTATTGTTGAAAAGTTTTCCCCTGCACTTTATAATTCATTAGGAATATTTTTGCCTTTGATTGCTGTTAATTGTGCAATATTAGGAGGATCATTATTTATGCAGTCAAGAGAAATCCCTTCAATTGAATTAGCATTTACCTATGGAATTGGATCAGGAATAGGTTGGTGGTTGGCAATTTTAGCCCTTGGATCAATTCGTGAAAAAATTAGATATTCCAATGTACCTCCTCCATTAAGAGGTCTTGGAATTACGTTTATTATAACAGGGTTGATGGCAATTGGCTTTATGAGTTTTGGAGGAATGTTAACAGGAGGAGATGAAGCTCCTAAACCTACAACAGAAGAGATAGTTTTAGATTCAAACAGTGAAGATTATATCGATGAAGAAGACCAAATAATTATGGATACTAATAATGATATAGAGTAAAGTATGATACTAGCAACTTCTATTTCGAAATCTATAATTCTAGTAATAGGTATATTACTAGTGGTTACATTATTATTAATATTAATGCTCTTATTTGTTAAGGAGAAACTATCTCCTTCAGGACCTGTTAAAATTAATATTAACGGGAAAAGGGAAATTGAAGTTAATTCTGGAGACTCTTTACTTTCAACACTTAGTTCTCAAAAAATATTTTTACCATCTGCGTGTGGAGGAGGAGGCACCTGTATTCAATGCGAATGTCATATTAATTCTGGTGGAGGAGTGGCATTACCAACAGAAACCCCACACTTTACTAGAAAGGAGTTACAGTCTGGTGCTAGACTTGCATGTCAAGTAAAAGTTAAACAGGATATGGATATTAGTATTCCTGATGAGGTTTTTGGCATAAAAAAATGGGAAGCCACAGTAGTAAGCAACTATAATGTTGCATCATTTATTAAGGAATTTGTTGTTCAAATTCCAGAGGATATGGGATATAAAGCAGGAGGTTATATACAGATAGAAATACCAGAAACTGAGATAAAATTTTCTGATATAGATATTGAAGCTCATCCAGAAGAGCACGATTCTCCAGACAAGTTCAAGGTTGAATGGGATAAATTTAATTTATGGCCATTAGTAATGAAGAATTCTGAAATAACTGAAAGAGCATATTCTATGGCTTCATATCCTGCAGAAGGTAGGGACATAATGTTAAATGTAAGAATAGCTACTCCTCCTTGGGATAGAGATAAAAACTCTTGGATGGATGTAAATCCTGGTATTGCATCTTCATATATGTTCTCAAGAAAACCGGGAGATAAAGTGACTATTTCAGGTCCATTTGGTGAGTTTTTTATCAATCATTCTGAAGCTGAAATGTTGTATGTTGGTGGAGGTGCTGGGATGGCTCCATTAAGGTCTCACCTATATCATTTATTTAATACATTGAAGACTGGAAGAAAAGTTACTTACTGGTATGGTGGAAGATCTAGGAGAGAATTATTCTACCTTGATCATTTTTATAAACTTGAAAAATCTTTTCCGAATTTTAAATTTTATATATCTCTTTCTGAACCTCTTCCTGAAGATAATTGGAAAATTAAAAAAGACATTAATTCTGATGGTGATGGCTTTGTTGGTTTTATCCATAATTGTGTTATTGAGAATTACCTAAATCATCA
>CAZXST010000053.1:0-5912 GCA_964643205.1 uncultured Flavobacteriaceae bacterium
AATATTCAGTATGAATTTTCCCAGTATTTTTTGATATTTGATTAGGCAAAGCTTTTATATAAGTATTTTGAAGTTTAGTAAGACTTCTGAATTCTAAAATAGTTTTTACAAAATCATTCTCTTTTGCTAGGTACGATAAAATTTCTTCAGAGGTTGAATATTGTCCTGTTTTTGTTTTTTTTGGATTAGCAGCTATTTTCATTTTATCAAATAAAATTTCTCCTAATTGCTTTGGAGATGATATGTTGAATTCTTCTTTTGACTCAGCATATATAATGTTTTTTGTCTTTTCAATCTCTTGATCAGTAGATTTTGATAATTTACTTAAATATTCAACATTTAAACTAATTCCTTCAATTTCCATATTAGCTAGTACCCTAAGTAGTGGAATTTCAATTTCCTTAAATAATAAAATATGTTTATTTATTTTTAGTTCATCTTCTAGAAGGCCCTTTAACTGAAATATGACATTTACTTTTTCAGAAGTGTTATCAATGCTAGATTCCTTCTGATGTATTGAGTAGTTTAGATAATTTTCAGACAGGACTTCAGTAGCATGATTAATATCAGGATTAATTAAGTAATGAGCCAACATTGTGTCAAAGATTTCTCCATTTATGCTTATATCATGCTTTTCCAGAAATTTTATATCATGCTTTATATTTTCGCTAATCTTTTCAATTGCATTATCTTGAAAAAATAATTTTATTTTTTGAAGTATTTTTTTGTCAGTTTTTTGTATTGCTAAATAATCTATGTAATAGGCTTTGTTTTCACTCCAACAAAATGAAATCCCAATTAGATTTGATAGCAGAGGATCATGATTATCTAGTAATAGTTTAAATGCAACTGAAGTTTGTTTCATTAATTTATTTAGAAATATCTTTAGACTTATTTTTGTATCAATAATTTGAAAAAGATGAGAGATTTTTTTCTTAGAGTCCTGAATTGATGAATTTTTATGTGTTTTTTCTTTTACTTGATCAAAAAGAGAGAATTGACCACTACCTGGAGTAATTGAGTTAGTTTCAGGTTGTTTTTCTTGAATTTTCTCTGTTTGTTTTTTTATTTTATTATCAAATATTTTTTTGAAGTTTTCAGTTAATCTTCTAAATTCTAAATCCGAAAATATTTCATAGAGTTTATCAGGCTCATCTAGACTTAGCTTGAATTTATTGGAATCAAAATCTACAGGAACATCTGTAATAATAGTAGCAAGTTTCTTTGAAAGCAACCCAGCCTCACTATTAGCCTCTATTTTTTCACGCAGTTTTCCTTTGATTTTATCAGTATTTGATAATAAATTTTCAATGTTACCATATTCTTTAATAAATTTTTTGGCGGTTTTATCTCCAACACCAGGGAGTCCAGGAATATTATCTACAGAATCACCTTTCATTGCTAGAAAGTCAATTACTTGTATAGGATCTGATATTTCAAATTTATTATTTACCTCTTCTATTCCCCATGTTTCATACCCTCCCCCAAACAAAGGCTTATATATAAATGTTTTCTTATTTACCAATTGTGCAAAATCTTTATCAGGAGTTACCATGTAAGTTTCAAAATTTTCTTCCTCAGCTTTTTTTGCTAATGTTCCTATTATATCATCTGCTTCATATCCTTCTTTAACCATTATACATATTCCAAGTGCATTTAATATTTCTTGAATATATGGAACAGCTATCTTAATAGCTTCTGGAGTCTCATCTCTATTGGCCTTATATTCAGGGAATATTTCTAATCTATCTTGACTTCCACCTTTATCAAAACATACGGCAATATATTCTGGTCTTTCTCTTTTTATCACATCAAATAATGAATTAGTAAAACCTAAAATAGCAGATGTGTCTATTCCTTTTGAATTAATTCTAGGGTTCTTTATAAATGCATAATATCCTCTAAAAATTAGAGCATATGCATCAATTAAAAAAAGACGTTTTTTATTCTCCATGGGCATACAATGATGTAATAAAAATCACATTTATTAAGAAATTATGTAGGAGTCTGATTTGACATTGACATTTTTATCTGATTGATACTTAGTCATGCTAAACCCTTTTTGTATTGAATAACATCCTACATCTCCATTTTTATTTAGTGCGATATAGCCGACTTGAAAATTTTTATAATTGCTATTAGGTTTATATACAATCCTTTTAATCGCTATTTCACAGGCTTTTTGAGGACTATGACCTTGTCGCATTAATTCAACAATAAGAAAACTACCTACTGTTTTCACGACTTCTTCACCTAGTCCTGTTGCTACTGCTCCTCCAATTCCATTATCTACATATAATCCTGACCCTATAATTGGAGAATCCCCAACTCTGCCATGCATTTTATAGGCTAATCCACTTGTAGTACACCCTCCAGAGATATTACCACTACTATCAATTGCCAACATACCAATTGTATCATGATTTTCTATGTTTATAATTGGACTATATTTTGATGTTTTTTTCCATTTATTCCATGCTTTTTTTGAAGCTTCAGTTAGTAGGTCTTCTTTTTTAAATCCCATTGAATATCCAAATTCTTCAGCTCCAATTCCAGATAACATAACATGTGGGGTATCTTCCATCACTTTTCTTGCTAATGAAATAGCATGTTTTATATTTTTTAAAAAAACCACTGATCCGCAATCTCCTTTACTATTCATTATGCATGCGTCTAGAGTTACATTACCATCTCTGTCAGGAAGACCTCCTTTACCAACTGATTGCCCTTTTTCATTTGCCTCTTCAACCATACACCCTTTTTCAATAGCATCTAAGGAGCTTTCATGATTTTGCATGGTTTGCCATGCTTTTTTTGTTGCATTTTTCACATCCCAGGTTGCGATAACAACAGGCAATGTATCCCTATTTAAATTAATTTTTTGTTTGTGTACATTAGATAAGACATCATTAGTAATACCTAATCCCATAGAGAGCAATGATGTTTTTTTTATGAATTTTCTTCTTTCCATTTATAGTAAATTTTGTTTTGACAATATTTTTTGTGTTAAAAAAGTATACATCAGCAAAAAAGTAAAGCACAGAACAGCAACCCAATATGAATCTTGTATAGTAATGATATCAGCTAATTTTCCTTGAACAGGAGGAATTATTGCTCCTCCCAAAATCATCATAATTAAAAACGAGGATCCTTGCGAGGTATATTTTCCAATTCCATTGATACTTAATGAAAAAATGCAAGGCCACATTATTGAGCAAAATAAACCACCAGTTAAAAATGCAAATAATGCAATTTTTCCAGAGGCTAATACTCCAATTAACATTGCAATAACTCCAAATGAACTAAATATTTTCATAGTTGTTATAGCGTTATCTTTTGCCAAATAGAAACCAATTATTTGAATAAATATGATAAAGGAGAATATTAAAATTTCATTTGAAGTAATAGGATTCCCACTAATTTGATTAACAGCTATAATAACACCAAATGCTAAAAATGGGACAATAAATAATAATATCTTTTTTAGGCTTTTTGTAGGATTAAAAACAGTGATTGCCCCAGTCCACCTACCAATCATTAATCCTCCCCAGTATAAAGAAATATATTTTGCAATTTCAGAATCACTCATAACATCAAGCCCTAGAGGATTTAAGTTATTTACAGTATCACTCACGTTCTTTAGCAATTCTCCTAAATTACTTTGAATAGTAACTTCAACCCCTACATAGGTAAAAATTCCTAGCATTCCTAGTCCGAGCTGTGGATATTGAAGTGCTCCCCAGCCATCTGGATTTGCTTTGGCTTTATTGTAGGCATAATATATTAATACAAAAACAGCTATAAGACTGATAAGAGATAAAATTAGCCTGTTGTTTTCTAGTTCTTCACCAGACATTAAATCAAACCCATCGGAATATGAATAAAAAATCAAACCAAAGCAGAAAATCATGATTACTGTTAAGAGAATTAGCAAATTTTTTGCTTTTGCTGCAGGTTCAAAACTATCCTGGGTTCTTGCATCGGGTAAATTTTTAGATACATAAAAAAATATTGCTACAGCTAAAAATAAACCTGCAACACCAAGATATAGTAGTTGAATAGTACTAAGCTGAATACCTCCAGTTTTAATTAATTCATTTAATTCTGCTCCAGAAAGTGGAGTAGAGCCAAATATTAAAAAAGCTATTAATAGCGGGCCAATAGTTGTCCCAAATGAATTAATTCCTCCAGCAAGATTTAATCTATTCGGTCCAGTTGCAGGATCTCCTAAAAAAATAACAAAAGGATTAGCAGCAGTTTGCTGAAGGGAAAACCCTAAACCAATTATAAAAAGAACAATTAACACGTAATAAAAAACTTGAGTTTGCCCAAATTCAGCTCCATTAACTGATGGTAACATTATTAATGCTCCAAAAGCTGAAATTATTAGGCCATAAATAATCCCTCTTTTATATCCCCAATTATTTAAAATATCTTTCCCAGATTGACTTGACCAAATAAACAATATAAGAGCGCCTATATAGTAGGCTCCATAAAATGCAAATTCCACTAATTGCGACTGGAATTGATCTATACTAAAATAAGTTTTGCAAAAGGGAATAAATACTCCTTGTGATGCAGCTATAAATCCCCAGAAAAAGAAAACACTTACTAAAGTATAAAGAGCTGAATTATTGTTTTGATTTTTCATAGTTATAATCTAAAAATTTAAAATAATATTAATGGAGAATAATTACTCTAAAATAATAAAAACGATTTTCTTTTTTTAGTCTTTCAAAAGTTTTTATTAGTTATATATAATCTGGATACTTTAAAATCAATTAACCTATTGATTAACATAGTTTTAACATAGAATTTTATTAAAATGTTATATTTGTAGTGTAGTGTTTATTATAAATTTTTAGACAATGCCAAAATTTGGAGATTTAATTGATGTTGAGGTACCAGTCCTATTAGAGTTTTTTACTGAATGGGATGAACGATCAACAACTATGCATCCTGTCCTTAAGGATGTAGCTGCTGCTTTAGGAGATAAAGCTAAGGTTATAAAGATAGATGTTGAAAAAAACAACGAATTAGCTGATGCTCTAAGAATTAAGGGAGTGCCAACATTGATTATCTATAAAAGTGGTGAAATGAAATGGAGACAAAATGGCGAGGAGGATGCAAACACATTGATTGGAAGACTTCAGGAGTACGTATAATTTATAAGAAAAGATCTAAATAGTCATTAAATTCTTTCATTTTATTTTCTAAATACTCACCTTCTTCATATGAAATTAATACATCAACAAGAGATCTATATCTCTCAATATCTGTATAAATTTCTTCTGCATATCTATTCTTATTAGAATTTGAAATACTACTAAAATATTCAAGATTCTCTTTATATTTTATAGCAATTTTTTCAAAAATATCTCTGGCTTTATCCTTTTTTTCTATTTTATAATAGGAATTAATAATAGGTTCTAAAAGAGTGTAAAACCCAAAATCTTCTAAAGGCATTTTTGCCATTGCTAGATCTAGAATTTCTTCTGCCTTTTCATAATCCTTTTCAATGATTAATTGATCAATTAATCTTACCATATTACCCCTGTAGGTTATACTATTTTTTCTTGATTCAACATCATAATATATGTCATGATTATCTCTTTTACCCCATTTCCAGCTTTTTACTAAGGGATACATAGTTTTGGTGTTCACTCTCCCCATTTCATAGGGTCTTTCAGGATCAATAGGCGTTTTAATAGGAACTAGTTTATAGCAAACTCCTTCAACTTGAAGATAGTCTTTCATCCAGATATAATCTTCATCTCCGAAAGCTCCACCAGTAAAATAAATTGGACGATTCCATTCATTACTTGCGACTATATCAAGCATTAATAGTCGATTTTTATATAAGGCTTGTCCTTTAATTTTTATAATAATTTCATCTACAATTTTTTCAGCAT
>CAZXST010000054.1:0-5888 GCA_964643205.1 uncultured Flavobacteriaceae bacterium
ATGGAAGAGGGTACAGTTGCCAGTTGGTTTAAAAAAGTAGGAGATAAGGTAAGTGAAGGTGATATTTTAGCTGAGATAGAAACTGACAAAGCTACAATGGAGTTTGAATCCTTTTATGATGGAACACTATTATATATCGGGGTTAAAGAAGGGGAGAGTACTAAGGTTGATGAACCCTTAGCAATAATTGGTGAGGCTAATGAAGACTATAAGTCCCTTTTGGATGATGTTAAGAAGTCTGATGAAGTAATTGAGGAAAAGATTGAAATAAAAGAGAAACCTGTAGTTCAAGAAAAGATTGAAACAAAAGAAGAAGATAAAGAGATTGAAGTTGTTAAAGAAGAACTTGAAATTGAAAATGTTCCCGAACCAATTAGTAAAACTACATCATCTACAAAAAGAATATTTATTTCACCATTGGCTAGAAAATTAGCTAAGGAACGTGGAATTAGTATTAGTGAAGTAAGTGGCACGGGAGAGAATGGAAGAATTATAAAATCCGATATAGAAAATTATACTTCATCTTCCAAAGACACTAAATCTAAAACATTTGTTGGTATTGAAGATTTTCAAGAAATTCCTCATTCTCAGATGAGAAAAACTATTGCTAAAAGACTGTCAGAATCTAAATTTAATGCTCCGCATTACTACCTAACGGCTGAATATGATATGTCAAATGCAATCATTATAAGAGAACAATATAATTCAATTCCTGATACTAAAATTTCATATAATGATATTATAATTAAAGCATGTTCATTGGCATTGGCTAGTAATCCAAAATTGAATTCACAATGGTTTGATGATAAGATTAGATACAATAATCATATTCATATTGGTGTAGCTGTTGGAGTAGATGAAGGACTCATTGTTCCTGTTTTAAGGTTTGTTGATCAGATGAGTATTATAGATATAAATTCAAAAGTTAAGGATCTTGCAGCTAGAGCAAGAAATAAAAAACTAACTCCTGAGGAAATGCAAGGAAGTACATTTACAACATCTAATTTAGGAATGTTTGATATAGAAAGCTTTACATCAATTATTAATCCACCTAATTCAGTTATACTTTCAGTGGGTTCAATTGTTCAAAAGCCAATAGTTAAGAATGGAAATATTGAGGTTGGAAATGCAATGAAGGTTACACTAGCATGTGATCATAGAGTAGTTGATGGGGTTACTGGATCAAAATTCTTACAAACATTGAGAGAGTTTATTGAAAATCCTATAACAATGATAATTTAATTTATTCTTGTCTTATTTTAAATAAATTTTATGGCCAAAAACATAATTATTACTGGGACCAGTAGCGGTATAGGTTATGAGTTGGTTAAAATTTTTTCCGCTAAAGGACATAATGTAATTGCTCTTTCCAGAAATATTTTGCCTACTAATGACTTAAGATTGTCAAATGTATACTCGATAAGCTTTGATATTAACAATAATTCTGATCACAAAGTACTTATAGAATATATATCGAAAAATTGGGAACACGTAGATATTTTAATTAATAATGCCGGAGTTTTAATTAATAAACCTTTTTCTGAAACAACTACTGAAGATTTTAATAAAGTTTATTCTACTAATGTTTTTGGGATAGCAGCAATTATTAACAATATACTTCCATTTGCAAAAAAAGGAACTCATGTAGTAAATATTAGTTCAGTTGGTGGTGTACAGGGAAGTGCTAAATTTTCTGGTCTTTCAGCTTATAGTTCTAGTAAGGGGGCATTGATTACTTTAACAGAGCTGCTTGCAGAAGAATATAAAAATTCCGGAATATTTTTTAATGTCCTTGCACTTGGAGCAGTTCAAACAAAAATGTTAGAAAAAGCATTTCCTGGATATAAGGCCTCCTGTAGTGCTGATGAAATGGCTGAATATATATACAATTTTTCTCTTAAAACCAATAACCTTTCTAATGGAGAAGTTGTTATAGTTTCTGATATAACCCCTAAAAGATGAACAGCTCTTTTCTAAAACACGTACCGTTGAATTCTAGAGATTATCTTAATAAGATTTTAAGTGAAAATAAAATTAGCTTGGTTATTAAGAAGGAAAGAAAAACAAAACATGGAGATTTTAGGGTACTAAAAAATGGAGAATGTCAAATTACAATAAATTCGAATTTAAATTCATATAGATTTTTAATAACATTAATTCATGAAATTGCACATTATAAGGTTTATAAAATTTATAATAAAAAAGTAAAACCACATGGTCAAGAATGGAAGCAAACATTTAAATATATGATGCTTCCATTATTGAATCCTAAAATTTTCCCAAGCGATTTGCTTTCATACATATCTAATTACATTAAAAACCCTAAAGCTTCAACTGATACAGATTTTGATTTGTCTTTAGCTTTAAGATCTTATGATTTTAATAAAGAAAAAAAGTATATTTTTGAAATAAATAATGGAAGTAAGTTTAAGATATATAATGGAAGAGCGTTTATTCTTGAGGAAAAATTAAGAAAAAGGTATAAATGCAAGGAAATAGCATCAGGAAGAACCTATCTTTTTAATCCAAATGCAGAAATTGAATTGGTATAAATATGAGCAAAAAAATAACTAGTATAGCGGTAAGTGGCTATTTTGACCCTATTCACGTTGGGCATATTGAATATTTAGAACTTGCAAAAAAACTTGGCAATAAATTAATTGTTATAGTTAACAATAACCACCAGTGTACTTTGAAAAAAGGGAAACCATTCATGGACGAATTAGATAGGGTTAGAATTGTTAAATCTCTTGGAATGGTTGATGATGTATTTCTTTCAATTGACAACGACAAATCAGTTTGTAAATCTTTAGAAGAATTAAGACCTGATATTTTTGCAAATGGTGGAGATAGAGCTACTTCAGAAGTCCCAGAATCAGCAGTATGTAGAAAATATAATATTAAAATGGTTGATGGTTTAGGAGATAAAATCAGGAGTTCTTCATCTTTAACAGGTCTGAAAGAAATAGAATAGTCTAACTATTTTTTATATACATTTCCCTTACTTTTTTATATAAATTTGAAGAATACACAAAGTTGGTTACTGATTCATTGTCAGTTTTGAAAATAGTGTGTTTACTTCCTTCCCATTCTTTATTTCCATCATTTAAAAAAATTATTTTTTCACCAATTTCCATAACAGAATTCATGTCATGAGAGTTTATAATTGTAACGATTTTGTACTCATCAGTGATTTCTTTAATTAAATTATCAATAACAATGGCTGTATTTGGATCTAATCCTGAATTGGGTTCATCGCAAAACAAGAATTTAGGATTATTTACAATTGCTCTGGCTATTGCTACTCTCTTTTGCATACCTCCAGATGCTTCACTAGGCATTTTTTTATTTACATTCTCAAGGTTAACTCTTTTTAAAACTTGGTTTACCCTATCTAACATTTCATCATTACTATAATTATTGAACATTTTCAAAGGAAGCATTATGTTTTCTTGTATGTTCATTGAATCAAATAATGCACTTCCTTGAAAAACAGTGCCAATTTTTGATTTTAGATCTAATCTTTCTTTATCAGAAATACTTTTATAATTAATACCATCAAATATAATTTCTCCTTCATCATAATTATGCAGTCCTAATAGACATTTTAACAAAACTGTTTTTCCAGATCCACTTTCGCCTATCACAAGGCTGGTTTTGCCTTTTTCAAAGCTTGCAGATATTGAATTTAGAACTTTTATTCCATCAAATGATTTGTGTAAATTTTTAACTTCTATCATTACCCTAGCAGTGTTTGAGTTAAAATATAATTTAGTATGATAATGCATACACATGTCCATATAAAAGATGTTGTGCTAGCTTTTCCAACTTCTAATGCGCCTCCTTTCATATAATATCCATGAAATGATGGAACAGTTGCAATAATTAAACCAAAAACAAACGTTTTTATAAAGGCATATGTCATATGGAATGGTATGAATTCTGTTTGAATTCCAGTAATAAAATTATCTACTGTGCTATATCCTCCATATATACATGCAGCCATTCCACCTAGCATTCCTAAAAACATAGCAACTGATATTAGAAAAGGGTATAACAACATTGCTATGACCTTGGGAAAAACAAGGTAGTTTATAGAATTTATACCCATTACTTCTAGAGCATCTATTTGCTCAGTCACTCTCATGGATCCAATACTAGATGTTATGAAAGATCCAACTTTTCCAGCCATAATTATTGAAATTATTGTAGGAGCAAATTCTAATATAATAATTTCTCTTGTCGCATATCCAATAAGATATTTTGGATATAATGAGCCAGTCATGTTAAGTGCCATTTGAATGGTGATAACTCCTCCAATAAAAAAGGAAACAAATGAAATAATTCCTAGAGAATTAACTACAGTATCTTCAGTATCTTTTATTATGAGCTGTCTCATAACCGACCACTTGGTTGGTTTATAAAACATTTTCTTTAACATTGTAAAATATAAACCTATGTTGTGTAAAAAAATCATATAGAATATTTCATTTATTAAATAAATTAGAATATAATTTACAACAAATTATTTTTTATCGCATTTAACATCTAATTTTGATCAAAATTAATTAAAAAAATGTTTAGATTTTTTTATATAATATGCCTCTGTCTTTTATTCAATTGTCAATCTAATTTTTTAGATAATAACAGTTCAAAACCAAAAATAATTGTTAGCATTGTTGTTGATCAGATGAGATATGATTATTTAACAAGGTTAAGTAATAAATTTTCTAACGATGGTTTTAATAGGCTAATTAATCAAGGATTCAATTGTAAAAATAATCATTTCAATTATGTGCCTACTGTAACTGGCCCTGGTCATACTTCTATTGCTACTGGTTCAACTCCTAGTATTCATGGAGTTGTAGGAAACAACTGGTATGATAGAAATATTAATAAGGAAATATATTGTGCAACAGATTTAAGCTATGAAAATATTGGGGGAAACGCATATTATGGTAAAAAATCTCCTAAAAACATGTTAGTAAACTCATATTCAGATCAAAATAGAATTCATAATAAAATGAAGTCTAAAACGATAGCTATTTCTGTTAAGGATAGAGGTGCGATTTTTATGGGAGGAAAAAATGCAAATGCAGCTTACTGGTTTTATGGGAAAGATAAAGGAGAATGGATCACTAGCTCTTATTATATGGATGAATTACCAGATTGGGTTAAAACATTTAATCAACCTGAAAACATATCAAGGTATATAAATGATTGGGAGTTATTATATAATATAGAAAATTATGATTTAAAGAGAGAAGACAACAATAATTTTGAGAAACTTTTTAAAGGAAAGAATGATAGTGCTTTTCCTTATTTAACAGAATCTTTGATGGAAAAAAATGATGGTTTTGATATGATAAATGAGACTCCTTATGGAAACACCATGACTACTGATTTAGCAATTGCAGCAATAGAAGGGGAAAGCCTAGGTCAAGATAAATACACAGATATTCTTTCAATTGGGTATTCTTCACCAGATTATATAGGACATAACTTTGGCGTATTTTCTTTAGAGACTGAAGACAACTATCTTAGATTGGATCTAGAAATAAAGAGATTATTAGATTATTTAGATAATAAAATTGGCGAAAACAATTATTCACTTTTTCTTACTGCTGATCATGGTGCATTAGAGATTCCAGCTTATTTAAATTCTATAGGCAGAAAGGCAATGGCTGTAAAACAATCCAAGTTTAGGAGAGAATTTCAACAATTTTTGACTGATTCATTTAAGGATAAATTTAAACAATATCCTATTAAGGATTTTCAAAATAATCAACTCTATATAAATTATGATGAGGTGAATTCTTCAGAAATGGATGAGTTTAAAAATAAAATAATTGAACATTTAGAAACTTATGATTTTATTAGCTCTGCAC
>CAZXST010000055.1:0-5534 GCA_964643205.1 uncultured Flavobacteriaceae bacterium
TAGAAGAAATATTAAGAATATATGGATACAATAATATTGAATCTTCTACAAAAATAAATAGATCCTTAATTCCTCATGATCAATTATCAAGAAATGATTTTGAAAATAAAATTTCTAATCATTTAGTTTCATTAGGATTTTATGAAATAATAACTAATTCTCTTACTTCACCAAAATATAACAATAATAATAAGAACATAGAGGAGTCTTTAAATGTAAAGATTATTAATTCATCTAGCTCTGATCTTTCAATGCTAAGAAATTCATTAATGTTTTCGGGAATTGAAGCCTTATCCTATAACATTAATAGAAAACAAACTAATTTAAAGATGTTCGAATTTGGCAAAGATTATATCAAAAAAAAGGATAAATACATTGAAGAAGAAAAATTATGCGTTTTTATAACTGGAGACAAAATATCTAAAAATTGGAACAGCAATATAGAGAAAAGTGACTTTTATTTTATTAAAGGAATAGTATTTTCAATAATTGATAGCTTAAATTTAAAAAACGTTAGCTCAAGACCAACGACAGATAAAAACTTGAAAGAAGGAGAGTTATTAACGTTAAATAAACTGCCCTTAGTAAACTATGGTATTTTAACTAATAATAGTTTAGCACTTTTTGACATTGAACAAGAAGTTTATTATGCAGAATTTAACTGGAATAATATTGAAAAATCTATAGATAAAAACCCTGTATTATCTATAGAAATTCCAAAATACCCTGAAGTATCACGAGATTTGTCTATTTTGATAGATGAGAATATAACCTTTAAATCAATATATAACGAATCTTATAAAGCAAATAAAGATCTAATAAAAAACATAAGTTTATTTGATGTATATGTTGGAAAAAATATTCCTAAAAGTAAAAAGAGCTATGGCTTAAATTTTAATATTTCTGACAAATCTAAAACTCTTTCTGATAGTGAAATCGATAATTTAATGAAAAAAATAACTAATAAACTTATTAAGAAATTTGGTGCTGAACTAAGATAAATGTTTGTTAATTATACATCTTATCTCTTAAGTTTTTTATTTTTTCATCTTGCATATATTCATCAAAACTCATATGTCTATCAATTACCCCCATAGGAGTTAACTCCACTATCCTATTTGCTAAAGTTTGAGCAAACTGATGATCATGTGTTGTTAATAGAATTGTTCCTTTATATTTTTTTAAAGAATTATTAAATGTTGTTATAGTTTCTAGATCTAAATGATTCGTAGGTTCATCCAACATTAATACATTAGCTTTTTTCATCATCATTCTGGAAATCATACATCTTACTTTTTCTCCTCCGGATAAAACATTGCATTTCTTTAATGCTTCTTCACCTGAAAAAATCATCTTGCCAAGAAATCCTCTCAAATAGACTTCCTCTTTTTCTTCTTCAGTTTTAGCCCATTTTCTAAGCCAATCTACTAGACTTATATTGTTATCAAAAAAACTGCTATTTTCTAGAGGTAAATAAGACTGAGATATAGTAATTCCCCAATCAAATTTTCCAGAATCTGAATTAATATTACCATTTAATATTTCATAAAAAAATGTTGTAGCCCTAGAATCTTTTGAGTAAAAAAGCGCCTTATCACCTTTTGTAAGATTTAAATTTATACCACTAAATAACATCTCTCCTTGAATTGACTTAGATAAGTTCTCAATATTAAGAATTTGATCGCCAGCCTCTCTCTCTCTTTCAAAAATAATTGCAGGATATCTTCTGCTTGATGGTTTAATTTCCTCTATATTAAGTTTCTCAATCATCTTTTTTCTACTGGTTGCCTGTTTGCTTTTTGCAACATTAGCACTAAATCTTGCAATAAATTGCTCTAATTCCTTTTTCTTTTCTTCAGCTTTTTTATTCTGTTGCATACGCTGTCTTAAAGCTAGCTGTGAAGATTCATACCAAAAAGTATAATTACCAGAATAATTATTGATTTTTCCAAAATCTATATCTGATATATGAGTACATACTGAATCTAAAAAATGCCTGTCATGAGAAACTACAATTATACAATTTTCAAAATTTGATAAGTAATTTTCTAACCAGCTAATTGTATGGTAATCTAAATCATTAGTTGGTTCATCCATAACTAATACATCAGGATCTCCAAATAAAGATTTAGCTAATAATATTCTTACCTTAAGTTTTGGATCAACATCACTCATCAATTTATAATGCATTTCTTCTACTATTCCTAAATTTGAAAGAAGGGATGCAGCATTACTTTCAGAGTTCCATCCATCCATTTCTTCGTATTTTTCTTGTAATACACCTATCCTGTCAGCGTTTTTATCAGAATAATCCTTATAAAGTTTGTCTATTTCTAATTTTAAATCAAATAAATTTTTGTTGCCCATAATTACAGTTTCTAGCACTGTTCTTTGATCAAAAATAGTATGATCCTGTTCTAATATAGACATTCTCTTCCCAGGCTGAAGAAATACACTTCCAGAAGTAGGTTCTATTTTTCCAGCTAATAATTTTAGAAAAGTTGATTTACCAGAACCATTTGCTCCTATTATACCATAACAATTTCCATTGTTAAATATAGTATTAACATCATCAAAAAGGACTCTTTTACCAAACTGGATGGATAAATTTGAAACCGATAGCATAGATAACTATTTTTAGGCTTGCAAAAATAGATAAATTAATTGCCTTTTTTATAATCTTTTAAGAAATTTTCTAAGCCTATGTCTGTAAGTGGATGTTTTAAAAGTCCAAGGATGGATTTAAGTGGAGCTGTAATAACATCTGCTCCAATCTTTGAACAATCAATAATATGCATTGTATGTCTTATCGATGCTGCAAGAATCTCCGTAGAGAACCCATAATTATCATATATCACTCTAATTTCAGAGATTAGACCTAGGCCATCTGTTGATATATCATCTAGTCTTCCAATAAATGGAGAAACATAGTTAGCTCCTGCCTTAGCTGCTAAAAGAGCTTGGCCTGCAGAAAAAACTAAAGTTACATTAGTCCTTATTCCATTATTGCTAAAATATCTTGTTGCTTTTATTCCTTCTTTTATCATTGGAACTTTTACAACAATTTGCTTATGAAGTGATGACAACTCCTTACCCTCATTAACCATACCTTTATAATCAGTTGCAATTACCTCTGCTGAAACATCTCCATCAACGATATCACATATTTTCCTATAATGATCTAAAATATTCTGTTTGCCAGTTATACCTTCCTTAGCCATTAGTGATGGATTCGTAGTTACACCATCAAGTATTCCAAGATTTTGGGCTTCCTTAATTTGGTCTAAATTTGCTGTATCAATAAAAAATTTCATTATAGCTATTTGATTTAAGATTCAAATTTACAATAATTAACAGATATAAATTAATGAAATAATATTTATTTAATAATTTTTCATAACAATATATTCAAATAGCCACTGTGGAAGAATAAATTTTAAAAATGGAGCTAATGTCTCAATAAATGATCCAGATAAATATTTCTTTTTTGGATTCTTTGAATTAAGAATTTTGTAAACTAATTTACCTATGATTTTTGGATTTGCTCCTGAATCAACATGTTTATTCATAATTTCTAATCCTTTTTTATATGAGTTTTTATATGGAGATTCTTCTATTACAGGAGAATGAAATCTTCCTTTAGTAATATTAGTTAAATACTCTCCGGGAGCAATAGTAACAACATTGATTTTAAATTCTTTTGTTTCCATATTTAAGGTTTCTGAAACTAAATCTAATGCTGCTTTTCCTGCACTATAAATTGATCTAAAAGGAGATCCTACAATACCAGCAATTGAGGTAATATTAATGATTAAACCATTTCTTTCTTTCCGCATTTGTGGCAATACTGCTTTTATCATATTAATGGGTCCATATAAATTTGTTTTAAAATGCTTATGAATTTCCTCTTCTGGAATTTCTTCTAATGGGCCTGTAATGCCAACCCCAGCATTATTAATTAAAACATCTATCCTACCTTCTTTATTAATAATTTGATTAATACATGATTTAATTTGATCATTATTAGTTACATCCAGTGTTAATAGCTTAAACTTAGATTCAGGGTATTTCGATATATCTCTGCTGGTACCATAAACAGTGTAGCCTTTATCAGCAAGGTATTCGCCTATGGCTTTTCCTATTCCAGATGATCCACCAGTTATTAAAATTATTTTATACATAATTGTAAAAAAAATGGCAAGCTACCTACATCACACTGCTACAACCAAATACCTTTGCTACGTTCCCGTCCTGGAGGATTAATCAGGAGCTAGTTGTGTAGGACTTGCCAAAGCAAAGATACAATTTTTGCTATTAGTCAATAATTTTTTTGAGTAATTTAAAAATATATAACTTAAATTTACCCTATTAAACTTTTGTATGATAAAAAACAATATTTATAATATAGCCTTGACTATTATTATATCTTTATTATTAATTAATTGTATTGATAATAATAAATCTAAACCGTTACCCAAAAACAACTTAACTCCAACGGTTTACTCATATGAGATTATTAATGTATTCCCTCATGATATAAATGCTTATACACAAGGCCTTGAATTTTATAATGGCTTTTTATATGAAAGTGTTGGTAGATATGGAAAATCACAGCTTCGAAAAGTGGATTATAAGTCAGGAGAAATATTAAGTAAAGCAACTATTAATAAAAAGTATTTTGCTGAGGGAATAACAATTTTAGATGATTTAATATATCTTTTATCATGGAGAGAAAAAGTTGGCTTTATTTATGATGTTAATACTCTTAATATTATAGACACTTTTTCTTATGATAAGAGCAAAGAAGGATGGGGTTTGTGTAACGATGGGAAAAATATTTATAAAAGCGATGGAACAGATAAAATATGGCTATTAGATCCTAAGTCAATGAAAGAATTAGACTATATACAGCCTCATACGAACAAAAGAAAACTCACTAATATAAATGAGCTTGAATGGATCAAAGACAGGATATATGGAAACATATATATGGCAAATGGTATTGCTATTATAAATCCTAAAACCGGTGTAGTTGAAGGTGTTATTGATTTATCATCGTTAAAAGAAAAAGTAACTAATCATAAAGATTTAGATGTACTAAATGGTATTGCATATAATAAAACTTCTAATAGTATCTTTGTAACTGGTAAGATGTGGGATAAACTTTTTGAAATAAAAATTATACCTAAAAGATAATTCAATAAAATACTTAAATCCAGCGTTATTAGATGATAAGATTGGAATTAATCAAATAATGAGAAGATTACTAATAATACCTATATCTCTAATAATTATTATATTTTGGAGTAGCTGCAAAAATGACTTTAACTTTGAATTAAGCTCTGGAGATCTTTCATTCTCAAAAGACACTGTTTATCTGGATACAATTTTTACAAATATAGGCTCAAGCACATATAATTTAAAGGTTTATAATAACTCCAATAAAAATATTACAATCCCAAATATAAACTTAGGAAATGGCGAAAATTCTTATTATAGACTTAATGTTGATGGTATTTATGGATCAGGATCTA
>CAZXST010000056.1:0-5489 GCA_964643205.1 uncultured Flavobacteriaceae bacterium
TTTTTTAATGATACGCAAAGGTTACATCAATTTTTTTTAAATTATTTAAAATTATTTTTTATTAATAATTGAGCTGGTAGCTTGATCCTGAGGAAGAACTAGCAGATCTGCTATATTTACATGATCAGGTCTTGTGATTACAAATTCTATAATTTCAGCAATATCTTCAGCTTCTAAAGCTTTATAGCCCTCATATACTTTGCTAGCTTTTGGATCTCCTTTAAATCTTACTTTAGAAAATTCAGTTTCAACTAGTCCAGGATTTATTTCAGATACTTTAATATTATGTTTGTTTAGGTCAATTCTCATGCCTTTTGAAATGGCATTTACAGCATGCTTTGAAGCAGAATAAACATTTCCTTTTTCATAAACTTCTCTACCTGCTAAAGATCCAATATTTATAATATGACCTGAAGACTTTTCAATCATCCTTCCAATCACTGCTTTAGTTACATATAAAAGTCCTTTAACATTGCTATCAATCATTTTATCCCAATCTTCTATATCTCCATCCTGAATTTTGTCTAACCCATGGGCATTACCAGCATTATTGATAAGAATATCGATTTGTTGGAAATTATCTGGAATACTTTCAATGGATTTAGTTACCTGGGTATTATCAGATACATCAAAACACAAGGATGTAACTGCAGTTAATTTAGATAAATCTTCTCTAATTTTTTCTAATTCTTTCGTTCTTCTTCCACAGATAATCAATTGCATTTTTGATTGTGCAAGCCTATATGCAGTTGCTTTGCCTATTCCACTGGTAGCTCCTGTTATTAAAACCGTTTTTGTACCCATATTTTTGTATCTACAACTAATTTATCAAACAAAATGTTAAAAATTATGTTAAAATTGATTTTTTTAACCAATTCTTAACAGATTATTACTTAATGATTTTCGAATTTGCATACCTATTAAATTATGATTATTAAACTAACTAAATTCTAACAACATGGAAAAGAAAGTTGATATAAAGAAAATTAATGAAAAAATAAAAAAGGAAAGTGCCTTTATTGATCTGTTAACTTTAGAAATTAACAAAGTAATTATTGGTCAAAAAGTAATGATAGAGAGATTATTAATTGGGCTACTTGGTAGGGGCCATATTTTACTCGAAGGCGTCCCTGGTTTAGCAAAAACACTCGCAATTAATACACTATCTAAGGCTATTAGTGGTAGTTTTAGCAGAATCCAATTTACCCCAGATTTATTACCTGCAGATGTTATTGGAACTTTGATTTATAATATGAAGCAAACTAAGTTTTCTGTAAAGAAAGGACCTATTTTTGCAAATTTTGTTTTAGCTGATGAAATTAATCGTGCTCCAGCAAAAGTCCAATCTGCATTACTTGAAGCAATGCAGGAGAGACAAGTGACAATTGGAGATGAGTCTTTTCTTTTAGATAAACCATTTTTAGTTATGGCAACTCAAAATCCAATAGATCAAGAAGGAACTTATTCTCTCCCTGAAGCACAAGTAGATAGGTTTATGCTTAAGACTGTTATAGATTATCCCAAGATGGATGATGAAAAAGGTATTATTAGGTATAACCTTTCAGGGATAGAAGAAAAGATTAAACCTGTTGTTAATATTAAGCAAATCCTAAAGGCTCAGAAACTTGTTAATGAGGTGTATATGGATGAAAAAATAGAATCTTACATTCTTGATATAATCTTTGCTACTAGATATCCAGAAAAATATAATTTATCAGAATTAGAACCACTAATCTCTTTTGGAGCATCTCCAAGGGGCAGTATAAATTTAGCTTTAGCATCAAAATGCTATGCATTTATCAATAGAAGAGGCTATGTAATTCCTGAAGATGTTAGAGCTGTTGTACATGATGTGTTGCAACATAGAATTGGAATTACATATGAAGCAGAAGCTGAGAATGTAACATCAATTGACATTATTAATAAGATAGTTAATGAGATTGAAGTCCCTTAATGAATTTATTAATTCATAAAAAATTCTAATGAATACTAAGGAGCTACTTAAAAAAGTTCGTAAGATTGAGATAAAAACAAGAAAATTATCTGATCATATTTTCGGAGGAGAATATCATTCTACTTTTAAAGGGAGAGGGATGACCTTTAGCGAAGTAAGGCAATATCAAATAGGGGATGATGTTAGAACGATTGATTGGAATGTAACAGCTAGATATAACGAACCTTTTGTTAAGATTTTTGAAGAAGAAAGAGAGCTAACAATGATGTTAATTGTTGATATTTCTGGCTCAGAATTTTATGGAACTTCTTCAACTTTTAAAAATGAATATTTAACAGAAATAGCAGCAACATTAGCTTTTTCTGCCAATCAAAATAATGATAAAGTAGGATTAATTTTATTTACTGATCAGGTTGAATTATATATACCCCCAAAGAAAGGCAAGCCTCATATATTAAGAATTATAAGAGAATTAATTGAATTTAAACCTGTCAACAAAAAAACTGACATAAATGTACCCCTTCAATTTCTATCTAATATTTTAAAAAACCGTGCTATTGTTTTTTTAATGTCTGATTTTATTTCAGAAGACTATTCTAATTCACTTCGAATTATTTCATCTAAACATGATATTACAGGTATTAGAGTATATGATAAAAGTGAGATTACTATACCTAATCTAGGATTGGTTCCTCTAATGGACAATGAGGAGAATAAAATGAAACTGGTTTATACTGGATCAAAAAAGATTAGGAAGAACTATGAAAAGTATTATCAAAACAAGGTTCAATTGTTTGAAGAGAATTTCAAAAAGGCTGGTGCAGGCATGATTGACTGTTCTACTGAGGATAGTTATCAAAAAAAATTATTAAGATATTTTAAAAATAGATAGGTAAAAATGTTCAGTAATAACTTTAGAAAATTAATATTATTAATTTCATTAATAGCTGTTACGACATCTATGATGTCTCAGAAACTTATAACTTCAATTGACAGCACTAGTATTTTTGTTGGTGAAGAAATTACCTATAAATTAGAAGTACATTCAGACACTTTAGCCCAAATTAAATTTCCTGAATCAGAAAGTTTTGTTCCAATGGAAGTTTTGAAAACTTATGATTCAGATACAATAGTTTCTAATGAAAAATATATAGTTTCAAAGAAATATGCCTTAACTAATTTTGATGCAGCAAGCTATATATTGCCAAAACAGAAAGTTGTTTTTGGAGATATTATATTATTTTCAGATTCAAAAAAGATTGAAGTTAAACTAGTTGAGGTTGATACATCTAAGCAAGGATTATATGATATAAAACCAATTTTTACAACTAAAAAGGAATACAATTTATTTAGGTACATACCTTATTTAATACTTCTTTTAATAATTGTTTTTCTTTACGTCTATAGAAATAAAATATTTAAAAACAAGACGTTCCAATATGAGAAATCTCCATATCAAAAAGCTAAGGATGAGATTAATTTAATATCAAAAGCTGGATATACAGCGGCTGATGGCGCAAAGGAATATTATTCTAAATTAAGTTTTATTATAAGAAACTTTTTAGAAATCAAAGTTTTTGATCATTCATTAGAAAGTACAACAGATGAGTTATTATTTGAGTTAAAAAGAATTAAATCAAGTGGCGAGCTAAAATTGACCTCATCAACATTAAATAATTTGCATCAGGTTTTACAGACAGCAGATTTAGTAAAATTTGCCAAGCATTACCCGGATGAAAATATAGCAAAAAAAGATACTGAAAAAATTAAAACCACAGTAGATGAAATTAATAATTGTCTTCCAGAACCTACAATAGAAGAATTAAAGAAGGACTACGAATTTCACCAAAAATTATTAAAACAGGAAAGACATAAAAAAATTAAGCAAGCTATTATAGTCTTTATGGGGCTTTTGGTTTCTTCTGTGTTAATTGCAAGTCTTTTATTTGGTTTTACATATGTTAAGGATTCTATACTTAGAAATGATAACTTAATATTATTAGAGACAAAAAATTGGGTTACTACTGAATATGGCGCCCCTGGCATTACTGTTAAAACTCCAGAAGTTTTAACAAGAAAATTGTCAGATGCGAACTTTAAGTATTTAAGCTCTACAAATCTATCGGAGTTCTCATTTTACAATACGGATAATTCGATGCGAATTTATGTTTCAAATACACGATTCAATAATAAGATTAAACCAGAAGATTTTCAGAAATATATTGATTATACTTTGGATATAATTGAGACTATGGGCTTAAGTAATATTGTGGTTAAGTACGATAATTTCACTACTACTAATGAGGCTGAAGGGATTAGAGTATATGGTCCAGCAGATTTTATAGATGCTAATAGTGGCAAAATAATAAATGGAAAATATTCAATATTAGGGTTTTTTACTGAAGATGAATTTAAACAATTAATCATGCTTCATGAGGATGACATTTATTTAAATGAAATAGCAGATAAGGTTATCTCTTCAGTTGAACTAATTAAAAACCAACAAAAATGATGTTAAAAATGGAATTTTTAAATATCGAATTTTTATGGTTCTTGGCAGTTATACCATTATTAGCTTTATGGTATTCATATACAGGCAAGTATAAATCTAATACGTTGAATTTTTCTAATTCAGCAGCATTCTCAGAATCAAAATCATTTGTTGTATGGATTGAACCAATTCTTAGAATATTTAGAATGATTGCTTTAACGCTACTTATTATTGCATTAGCAAGACCCCAGGTTACAGATATCTCTACAAGAGTAAAGAACAATCAAGGCATAGACATTATTATGGCAATTGATGTCTCAGCAAGTATGCTAGCAAAGGATTTAAGACCAAATAGATTAGAAGCATTAAAAGATGTTGCGTCAAATTTTATTAAAAACAGAACAACCGACAGAATAGGACTTGTTGAATATGCAGGCGAGAGTTATACAAAGACTCCAATAACTAGTGATAAGTCAATTATTTTAAGCTCATTAAAGGAAATAGAATATAACACAATTATTGAAGGTGGAACAGCTATAGGTATGGGGCTAGCAACTTCTGTAAATAGGATAAAAGATAGTAAGGCCATAAGCAAGGTAGTTATTCTGTTAACAGATGGGGTAAATAATTCTGGATTTATAGATCCTCTAACTGCTGCAGAACTTGCTAATGAATTTGGAATTAAAATCTATACAATTGGATTAGGGACTAATGGGATGGCATTATCTCCTATAGGAATTGATTCAAGAGGAAAATTCAATTACGCAAACGTTAAAGTTGAAATAGATGAAAAGCTCTTAAATGAAATAGCAGATATGACTGGAGGAAAATATTTTAGGGCAACAAATAATAATAAATTAAAGGAGATATATGATGATATTGATAAGCTTGAAAAATCAGATATTGAAGAATTTAAATATTATAATGTTCAGGAAAAATACAGACTTTTCCTTTTACCTGCACTAATGTTAATTGGATTGGAAATGATTTTAAAATTTACTTTGTTTAGAAGTTTTATATAATGTATCAAATAGAAGAAATATC
>CAZXST010000057.1:0-5466 GCA_964643205.1 uncultured Flavobacteriaceae bacterium
CTTTTACCTTGTTGTGCAAATTTATTATTTTTTTTATATACATGAATATTATCAAACTTGATGCCATAGATTCTACAAATAATTATTTAAAGAAAATGATATTAGATAAAGGCATAATTGATTATACAGTTGTTACTGCAAAATTTCAGATACAAGGTAAAGGCCAGTTAGGAACTAAATGGGAATCAGAACATTCTAAAAACCTTATTTGTAGTGTTTATAAGAAGAACATCAATATTAAAGTGCAGGATCAATTTGTTATAAGTGCATTGATTTCACTAGCACTTATTAAAACATTAAGGAAAATAAATTTATCAAACTTGCATGTAAAATGGCCGAACGACATAATGTCAGATAATAAGAAAATATGTGGCATTTTAATTGAAAATATTGTAAAGGAAAATTATATAAAAGATATTGTGATAGGAATTGGATTGAATGTAAACCAAACAATTTTTAATAATTTACCTAATGCAACATCAATAAAAAATTTAATAGGTACTACTTCTAACATAGATGAAATTCTAAATGATTTAGTAAAGAACATTAAGTATTATTTCAACAAATTAGATAAGTCTAGTATTAATACAATTTTAAAAAAATATGAAGATGCACTTTTTAGAATAAATAAGCCTTCTACTTTTATGAATTTAAATGGTGAAGTTTTTAGTGGTTATATAAAGGGAGTATCTAGATTAGGCAAACTTAATGTTATGCTTGAAGACAACTTAGTAGAATCCTATGATTTAAAGGAAATTTCAATGCTTAATTAGGATTAACTCTTTAACTCCAACTAGAAGGGTTCTCATTCCATTTTTCAAGCATTTTGCATTCAATTTCAGAGATATATTGAGTTTTTTGAGCGATTCTTAATAAGGTAGAATAATTGCTTAAAGTTTTAACATTTATTTCTTCTCTATTGAAATTATCCTTGGAAACACTGAATTCATAAGTAAAAATAGCTATCATACCAACTACATCTAGCCCATAGGATTTTAAGGCTCTTATTGCTTGAATGCTACTTTTTCCAGTACTGATTAAGTCTTCAATTACCATTACTTTCTTTCCTTTCTCAATTTCTCCTTCTATTTGATTTTTTCTACCATGTTTTTTAGCTTCTGGTCTAACATATATAAAGGGTAGATCTAGGTAATCTGCTACAAGCATTCCAATTCCTATTGCTCCTGTTGCAACTCCAGCAATAGCGTCAGGTTGATCAAAATTTTTATTCATAACTTTTGCTAAATACTTCTTTATAGTATTCCTAATTTTAGGATTAGATAATATAATTCTATTATCGCAGTAAATGGGTGATTTCCATCCAGAAGCCCATAGAAAGGGCTCATTTGGGCTTAATTTTATTGCATTTATATCAAGTAGAATTTTAGCAGTATTTTCTTGATAATCATTAAATTCTATTTCATCCATATTTGTAAAACAAAATTAATATTTTTGTTTAGTTTTTTTAGTTAATGTACCAGATTTTTTATCGAGATAAGCCAATTGTAATTACAGAGATCAGATCTGACAGGAAGAATGTATACAATATTGAGTTTAAAAATTTTGATCTTAAAAAGGCTTTAAGTAATCTTTCAAAAAATAGTATATCCTCTATAAGGATAATTGGAAAAGACAATGAAAAACTATTTAATAAATTTCTTAGACTTTTACCCGGAATTACAGCAGCAGGAGGGAAGGTAATAAATTCAAAGGGAGAGATTTTATTTATTTTTAGAAACAATAAATGGGACCTACCCAAAGGGAAGGCTGAGGATAATGAATCTATTGCAGATACAGCCATACGTGAAGTAAAAGAAGAAACTGGAATAGCAAAATTAGTTATTACCAAACCACTAAATACTACTTATCATATTTTTAAAAAAAATAATACCTACAGATTAAAAATAACACACTGGTTTGAAATGAAATCTACGGGAGATAATCAACTTATTCCACAGATTGAGGAAGGCATTATAAGAGCAGAGTGGATAAATAAATCAGAAATTGATAAAATAAAAAAGAAATGTTATGCCAATATTAGATTATTGATTTAACACCATCTAACAGATTTTGGAACAAGCTTAGTATATTCACCTTTATTAGCAATAATTTCTCTTACAATTGAAGAAGAAATATAGGCTGTTTCAGGAGATGTTAAGAAAAAGACAGTCTCAATTCCTGTTAGTTTTTTGTTAGTCTGTGCAATAGTCTTTTCAAATTCAAAATCAGCTGGATTCCTTAATCCTCTGACAATAAAATCTGCATTTATAGTTTTGCAAAAATCTACAGTCAAACCATCATAGGTCAAAATTTTTATTTTTTCCTCATTAACAAACTCATCATTTATAAATTTTTTTCTTTGATCTATAGAGAACATGTTTTCTTTGTTTGAGTTTACTCCAATAGCCAGAACTATTTCATCAAATAGGTTTAAACTCTTTTTTATTATGTCACAATGACCTAATGTTAACGGATCAAAAGACCCAGGAAATACAGCTTTTTTCATGATTCAAAATTACAAATTTAATTTATAGCTTCATTGATTGCATTACTAAATAGGTCTTTAAGTTCTATTCCAGCTGCATTTGCTTGTTTAGGAAGAATACTCTCATTAGTCAATCCTGGAACACTATTAACTTCTAGTAAAAATATTTCATCATTTTGAATAATAAATTCACTTCTTGAAAATCCTTTCATATCTAGAATTTCATATATCTTCTTTGCTATTGATTTAATCTGTAAGGCCATTTGATTTGAAATTCTAGCAGGGGTTATCTCATCTGCTTCTCCTTTGTATTTTGCGTTATAATCAAAAAATTCATTATCTGTAACAATTTCAGTTATTGGGAGTACTAAAATATCATTATCAAAGGAAATCACACCAACAGAAACTTCAATTCCATCAAGAAATGATTCAATTATTACCTGATTATCTTCATCAAAAGCTATAGAAATAGCCTTATCAAAATCTTCAGTTTTAGAAACTTTTGTTATTCCATAGCTACTTCCAGACTTATTAGCTTTAACAAAACAAGGGAGCCCAACTTCTTTTATAATGCCGGCACTATTTATTTTATCCCCTTTTGAAATAACAAATGATTTAGCACATTTTATTCCATGTGGTTTAAGATATTCTAAGCACTTTATTTTATCAAAAGTTAGTCTTGCCTGAGATTCACCACATCCACTCATTGGAATGTTTAATTTAGAAAAGTGTTGATGTAATATGCCATCTTCTCCTGGGGATCCATGCACAGCATTAAAAACACAGTCAAATTTTATTTCAGGCTTTTCAATTATAGTAAATGAATTTTTATCAATTTCAAATTCTTTTTTACTCTCATCTACATAGACCCATTTATCTTTTAGGATATGTATTTGGAAACAATTATAATTGCTATTTTTTAATGTTTCAAATACAACTTTCCCGCTTTTTAATGAAATCTTATATTCATTAGAATAGCCGCCCATTAAAATTGCTATATTTTTTTTCATTTCTAATCTGAAAAGACAAATCTCTACCAAAGTTAGTATTTAAATCACATTTATTTAATAAATGTTTAGTTTTGTAAAAATTAATTTAATAAGATGACTTTTTTAAGATTTCTTTTTAGTAAGTATTTTTTTAAGCATATGTTTTATATGATCTTAATTGTCTTATTTGCAATTCTTTTTGGAATAATTGCACTTAGATTTATTACAGATCATGGAGATTATGTTAAAGTCCCAGACTTAAAGGGAAAGACTTTAGATAGTGTAGCAATTGATTTAGAAAAACTAGATTTAAAATATATTGTTCTTGATTCAGGTAATTATAATCCCGATTACAAAATATTTTCAGTTTTAGATCAGCAGCCTAAGTTTAATTCTAAAGTAAAAGAAGGTAGAAAAATTTATCTTACTATAAATTCCTCTGATTTTAAAATGGTTGAAGTGCCAAATGTGATAAGGACTACCATTCGTCAAGCTAGAAAATCATTAGAGTCTCTTGGTTTTATTATCGGAGAAATAGAATATATTGATGATATTGGAAAGGATGAGGTAATTTCTTTTAGTTGCCAAGGCAAGCAGCTAAAACCTGGAGATACCTTAAAAAAGACTTCAGTTATTGATTTTAAATTAGGTAATGGAAAACTCTAATTCATTGTTTGAGCATTTTTCTTTTACAGTAGATAAGGGTCAAACTCCTCTTAGGATTGATAAATATCTAATGAATTTTGTTGAAAATGCAACACGAACCAAAATTCAGAGTGCAGCTAAATCAGGAAGTATTCAAGTAAATGGGAATGTAGTAAAATCAAATTATAAGGTAAAACCTAAAGATAAGATCAAGGTTTTATTTGAATATCCACCTCATCAGAACCTTCTTTTGCCTGAAAATATAGATTTAGATATTGTTTATGAGGATGATGAACTGGTGGTGGTAAATAAACCGACTGGAATGGTAGTGCATCCAGGTCATGGAAATTATTCTGGCACTCTTATAAATGCATTAATTTATCATTTTGAGAATTTACCTAATAATTCATCGAATAGACCTGGGCTTGTACATAGAATTGATAAAGAAACAAGTGGTCTTCTGGTTATTGCCAAAACTGAAAAAGCAATGATAGATTTATCAGAACAATTTGCAAAGAAAACTAGTTCCAGAGAATATATTGCCTTAGTTTGGGGAGATCTTAAGGAGGATTCAGGAACTATTAATGAATACATTGGTAGAAATCCTAAGAATAGATTACAGAATATTGTTTTTTCTGGTGATGATATAGAAAAAGGAAAACCTGCTATTACCCATTATAAGGTTATAAATAGATATGGGTATGTCACTCTAGTAAATTGTAGGTTAGAAACCGGTAGAACTCATCAAATTAGGGTTCATATGAAGCATATTGGCCATACAATTTTTAATGACAGCAGATATGGAGGAGATTTAATTTTAAAGGGAACTACTTTTACTAAATACAAACAATTTGTTGATAATTGTTTTAAGATTTTACCAAGGCAAGCCTTACATGCAAAGACACTTGGTTTTAATCACCCAAAAACTAAAGAAAATCTTTCTTTTGACAGTGAAATCCCTGAAGATATTCAGCAATGTCTTGATAAGTGGGAGTCATATGCAAAACACCAATTATAGTTAATTTTTGTGTTTTGATTTTGATATTTATTGCAATCCTTTGTAATTTTAGACAAATTTATTTTTTATATGAAACTTGTTATTTCACCTGCTAAATCATTAGATTTTACAAGAAGTCTACCTACTGAATCAAATTCAAATGCTTGTTTTTTAAAAGAAGCAGAAAACCTTAATAATATTTTAAGGGAGAAGTCGCCTCAAGAGCTTTCTGAGTTAATGAGTATCTCATCTTCTTTGGCAGAGCTAAACTATCAGAGAAATAATAGTTGGAAATTGCCTTTTGATTCTTCTAATTCAAGGCAGGCTATTTATGCTTTTAATGGTGATGT
>CAZXST010000058.1:0-5465 GCA_964643205.1 uncultured Flavobacteriaceae bacterium
TTATGAAGCAATTTTCGCAAATGAATAAAATGATGAGAGTAATGCAGACTATGGGTTCAAACAAAATGATGCAGATGATGCAAAACGCTAAAAAATAATTACTATAATGATCATTTTAGACGGGAAAAAAACAAGTAATGATATTAAGGATGAAATTGCAATTGCTGTAAAGGAAATTGTAGCAGGTGGTTCACGAGCACCTAATCTTGCAGCTGTTATTGTTGGAAAAGATGGCGCAAGCTTGACTTATGTTAACAGTAAGGTTAGAGCATGTAACAAAGTAGGTTTTGACTCCACTCTTGTAAAACTTCCAGAAACTATAACTGAGGATGAGCTACTTAGTAAAGTTGATGAATTAAACAACAACAATGCAATTGATGGATATATAGTTCAACTTCCACTGCCTAGTCATATAGATTCTCAAAAAATATTAATGGCTGTTGATCCAGCTAAGGATGTTGATGGTTTTCATCCCACTAATTTTGGAAAAATGGCACTTAATCTACCCACTTTTATTTCTGCTACGCCTTATGGAATAATGGAGTTGTTAAAAAGGTATAATGTAGATACAGAGGGTAAACACACAGTGGTAATTGGACGTTCAGATATTGTAGGAAGACCGGTTAGCATACTTATCAGCAGAAAATCTAATCCTGGTAATTCAACAGTAACATTAGCTCATAGTAGAACAAAAAATATTGCTGAGCTCACAAAACAGGCAGATATAGTTATTTCAGCACTTGGGTCTCCTAATTTTGTTAAAGCTGATATGGTAAAAGATGGGGTAGTAGTAGTTGATGTGGGAATTACAAGAGTTAAAGATGATTCAGAAAAAGGATATAAAATTGTTGGGGATGTAGATTATGAAAATGTTTCTAAAAAGGCAAGTCATATAACACCAGTTCCTGGTGGTGTTGGCCCTATGACAATTGCCATGCTATTAAAAAACACTTTGCAAGCTTTTAATAATAGTTAATTATTTCTCAAAAATTTGATTAAAGTCCTTGAATGATTTGAATTCAAGTGCATTTCCTGCGGGATCTTTAAAGAACATGGTAGCTTGTTCACCAGCTAGTCCCTTAAATCTAATATAGGGTTCAATAATAAATTCAATTTCATTTTCAATTAGATGTTTTGAGAATTTATCAAAATCATCCCATTTTAAAATAACACCAAAGTGAGGTACTGGCACATTTTTTCCATCTACAGGATTTGTATGCAGATCTTCTTTTGATTTCTCTTTATAATGAATTACTAATTGATGACCAAAAAGATTAAAGTCTACCCAGTGATCACTGCTTCTACCTTCTTTACAGCCAAGAATATCTCTATAGAATTTTCTACACTTAGGAATATTATCCACTGGAATTGCTAGATGAAATGGAGTTAACTTTTGCATTTATTTTTTTAACATATTAGTAAGTTCAAAAATTTCTTTATCGTTTAACAATCGATATTTTCCTTCTTTAACATCTAATTTTATATTCATAATTCTAACCCTTTTTAAGGATAAAACCCTAAAATCAAAATATTCGCACATTCTTCTTATCTGCCTATTTAACCCTTGAGTTAAGATAATTTTAAATTCTGTAGATTTTAATTTTTCCACTTTACATTTTTTAGTTTTTTTACCAAGAATTGATACTCCTTCACTCATTTCTTTAAGTACAGCTTCTGAAATAGGTCTATTAACCCTGACTAGATACTCTTTTTCGTTATTGTACGCGGTTTTTAGGATTTTATTAGCCGTATCACCATCATTGGTCAATAAAATCAATCCTGTGGTTGTTTTATCAAGTCTTCCAATAGGAAATATTCGCTCACGAAACTTTATAAAGTCAATTATGTTATTTTCTTCAACTCCAGCATTTGTTGTACATACAACACCTTTAGGCTTATTAAGGGCAATGAATATTCTTTTGCTTTTTTTGTGTTTGATTTTTTCTCCATCAACATGAATAACATCATCCTTCTGAACTTTGTAACCCATTACTGCTTCTTTTGAATTTACCATTATTCGGCCTTGTTCAATTAGCTTGTCAGCTTGTCTTCTAGAGCAGTAGCCAATCTCACTCAAATACTTGTTAATTCTTGTTCCTTCTGAACTCATTTTAGCACAATAATTTTATTCGATGTTAAATATAGATAATTAAGATCTTTATATTTGCAAGTGATGGATAAAAAAACTCAAGAGTTATTAGAAAAGGGAGAAGTTCTACCACTTATGGAAGCTTTCTATTCTATCCAAGGCGAGGGTTTCCATAAAGGAAAAGCATCTTATTTTATTAGGATTGGAGGATGTGATGTTGGTTGTCATTGGTGTGATGTAAAAGAAAGCTGGGATGCTAAGGAACATCCACTTGCTTCTACTAAAGAAATTGTTAAGAATTCTTTAGAGTATAGTGAAATGGTTGTAGTTACTGGGGGAGAGCCCTTAATGTGGGATATGTCAATTCTAACAAAGGAGTTAAAAGAAAATAACAAAAAAATTCACATAGAAACTTCAGGCGCATATAACCTAACTGGTAATTGGGATTGGATATGTTTATCACCAAAAAAACAAATGAAACCAGTCGATGAAATTTACAAAAAGGCTGATGAACTAAAAGTAATTATTTATAATAATGATGATTTTAAATTTGCTGAAGACCAGGCTAAAAAGATTAGTTCAAAAGCTCATTTATTTCTTCAACCAGAGTGGGAAAATCGTGAAAAAATGATGCCTATAATTGTAAATTATGTTAAAAAAAATCCCAGGTGGAAAATATCACTTCAAACACATAAATATTTAGGCATTCCATAACTTAAATGGGTAATACTTTTAAAGCTAATGATGACTCATCTAAATGAGTTGTTTCATTAACCTGAAGAGTAGCTATAAATCATCATATTTCAAGTAAAAAATTGTTAATAACTTACCTCTTTTTTTAAACACATTTTAATCTGTTGCGACATAGTTTTTTTGTATATTTGTAGTAGTTAATTATTCTTAAGAAAATCAATTATTTTTTTTAAACATTTTATAAGCTTATTTAATCAAAAAAATGACCGAAAATACACAAAAATACTCTGCGGACAGCATACAAGCTTTGGAGGGAATGGAGCATGTAAGAATGAGACCTTCAATGTATATTGGAGATGTTGGTTCTAGAGGTCTTCATCACTTAGTCATTGAGGTTGTTGATAATTCAATTGACGAGGCTCTTGCAGGTCATTGTAATAATATTATTGTAACGATCAATGAGGATAATTCAGTTACTACTGAAGATGATGGAAGAGGTATTCCTGTAGGTATTCATAAAAAGGAAGGAGTTTCTGCTTTGGAGGTTGTCATGACTAAAATTGGAGCAGGTGGAAAATTTGATAAGGATTCCTATAAGGTTTCTGGTGGATTGCATGGTGTTGGAGTAAGTTGTGTTAATGCTCTTTCTGAATCTCTTAAGGCTAGTGTTCATAGGGATGGTAAGATTTGGGAGCAAGAATATGAAAAGGGGGTTCCTCTATATCCTGTAAAGGAAACGGGTAAAACTGATAAAACAGGAACTATAGTTACTTTTAAACCTGACACAACTATTTTTACTGATATAAATGAGTATAGCTATGATATTCTGGCTGCTAGACTAAGAGAATTATCCTTCTTAAACAAGGGAATTACTATAACACTAATTGATAGACGAGATAAGGATAAGAAGTCAGGAGAATTTCAAAGTGAGATTTTCTTTTCCAAAGAAGGTTTGCCAGAGTTTATTAAATTCTTAGATGGTAGTAGAGAACCTATTATGAGAAATGTTATTGCCTTTGAGGGTGAGAAAAATGGCGTTCCAGTAGAGGTTGCTATGATATATAACACATCTTATGCTGAAAATTTACATTCATATGTTAATAACATAAATACTCATGAGGGGGGAACACATTTAAGTGGATTTAGAAGAGGATTAACACATACCCTAAAAAAGTATTCAGAAGCTTCAGGAATGCTTGATAAATTAAAATTTGAAATTTCTGGAGATGACTTTAGAGAAGGACTTACTGCCATAATTTCTGTAAAGGTCGCAGAACCTCAATTTGAAGGGCAAACAAAAACTAAATTAGGAAATAAGGAAGTTTCCTCATGTGTAAGCCAGGCAGTTTCAGAGATGTTAACAAATTATCTTGAAGAACACCCAGATGATGCTAAAATAATTGTACAAAAAGTAATTCTTGCTGCTCAAGCCAGACATGCAGCTCAAAAAGCCCGAGAAATGGTTCAGAGGAAATCTGTAATGAGCGTAGGAGGTCTTCCTGGAAAACTATCAGATTGTTCAGAACAAGACCCCTCTAAATGCGAAGTTTTTCTTGTTGAGGGAGATTCAGCTGGCGGAACTGCAAAGCAAGGTAGAGATAGAGCTTTTCAAGCAATTTTACCTCTTAGAGGTAAGATATTAAATGTGGAAAAAGCTATGCAACATAAAGTTTTTGAAAATGAAGAAATTAGAAACATATTTACTGCTTTAGGCGTTACTATTGGTACAGAGGAGGATAGTAAAGCACTAAATATTGAAAAACTTAGATATCACAAAGTTGTTATAATGTGTGATGCTGATATTGATGGAAGTCATATTGCTACATTAATTTTAACATTCTTCTATAGATATATGAAGGAATTAATTGAAAATGGGCATGTATATATAGCTACTCCACCTCTTTATCTAGTTAGAAAAGGTGCAAAAAAGGAATATGCATGGAATGATGAGGATAGAGACAAACTAGTAAGTGAATATGGGGATGGCTCAAAGATTCAAAGATATAAAGGTCTTGGAGAAATGAATGCTACTCAATTATGGGATACGACTATGAATCCAGGATTTAGAACTCTAAGAAAAGTAGAGATTGACAATGGTATTGAGGCAGATAGAATTTTTTCAATGCTAATGGGTGATGATGTTCCACCTAGAAGGGAATTTATAGAGAAAAACGCAATTTATGCTAATATAGATGCATAATTAAACTTAAATTTTATTATGAAGATAACAGTAGTTGGTGCAGGTGCAGTAGGAGCAAGTTGTGCTGAATATATTGCAATGAAAAATTTTGTTTCAGAGGTTGTTTTATTAGATATAAAAGAAGGTTTTGCTGAAGGAAAAGCTATGGATTTAATGCAGACAGCTTCTTTAAACAATTTTGATACTAGCATCACTGGGTCAACAAATGATTATTCTAAAACTGCAAACAGTAATATTTGTGTTATAACTTCAGGAATTCCAAGAAAACCTGGCATGTCTCGTGAAGAATTAATTGGTATTAATGCAGGAATTGTAAAAACAGTTTCTTCAAATCTTCTACAACACTCTCCTAATACAATACTTATTGTAGTTAGTAATCCAATGGATTCAATGACTTATTTAGTTCATAAGACTACTACATTACCAAAGAACAGAATTATTGGTATGGGAGGTGCTTTAGATTCAGCAAGATTTAAATATAGA
>CAZXST010000059.1:0-5460 GCA_964643205.1 uncultured Flavobacteriaceae bacterium
AGAACTACTTGATATTTGGTTTAATGCTCTTGGAACAATAATTGGCTGCAGTTTTTTGTTGTTAAAAAACAGTATTAAAAAATCGTAATCCCTTGTTTTTTATTTAAATAATTGGTTATTTTACTCTTTAACAAGGTAATAATGCAGATCAAAAAAAATCCAAAGGCTGATATAGGAAGAAATAGTTCCTTGTATTTTGCTATAGGGCTAGCTTTGATGGTATTCCTATCCTATGGTGCTATAAACTATAAGGTTTATGACAAATCTGATTTAGATTTAGGGAAGGTTTTATTGGATGCATTAGACGAGGAGGAAGTCCCAGTTACTGAACAGGTAATTCCACCACCACCACCACCACCACCACCACCAGCTCCTGAAGTTATTGAGATAGTTGAAGATGAGGAAGAAGTTGAGGAAACTGTTATTGAGTCAACTGAAACTGATCAAGAGGAGGAGATAGATATAGAAGATATTGAAGTTGATGAATATGAAGATGTTGAGGTGCCTTTTGCAATAATTGAAAATGTTCCAGTTTTCCCTGGTTGTGATAAGGGAAATAATGAAGCAAAGAGGAAATGTATGTCTGATAAAATTGCCAAATTTGTTCAAAGAAAATTTAATACTGAATTGGCTGGAGATCTTGGACTAACTGGAAGACAAAGAATTAGTGTTATCTTCAAAATTGACAGATCTGGAAATGTTATGGGAGTCAGGGCTAGAGCTCCACATCCTAGGTTAGAAAAAGAAGCTCAAAGAGTAATTAATCTATTACCTAAAATGAAGCCTGGCAGACAAAGAGGGAAGGCTGTAATTGTCCCTTATTCATTGCCAATTATTTTCCAAGTTCAAGATTAGAAAAATTCATCTACTTTAACCTTTTTTAATTTGTCTAATTAGATATTAGGCTTATATTTGATTTTCAAAATTTTTTATCTTTTGTAGCAAAAAGCATGACTATAAAATCATTATTTGATTTAACAAAATTTAGACTTACCCTAAGTGTAGTTTTCTCTTCATTTATTAGCTACATGCTCGGTTTCAAGGAGTTTGATATTAAGGTCTTAATGTTATTAATTTTTGGAGGTATTTTTGTTGTTGCTGCCTCAAATATTTACAATCAAATTATTGAAAGAGATTTAGATGCTTTGATGAATAGGACAAAAAACAGACCTCTTCCTACAAATAAAATATCTGTAAATACAGCATTACTATTAGCGATATTCTTAACTCTAATTGGTCTTGTATTATTGTATATAATTAATCCTAAGGTAGCATTGCTTGCAGCTATTTCTATTTTTTTATATACATCAGCTTACACACCACTAAAATTAATTACACCTTTGTCTGTTTTTGTTGGTGCTATTCCGGGAGCTATACCTTTTATGTTGGGATGGGTAGCTGCTACTGGTGAAATAGGTATTGAAGCTATTATGTTATTTTTAATGCAATTTTTTTGGCAGTTTCCGCATTTCTGGTCCATAGGTTGGATGCAAAGCAAGGATTACAAAAAAGCTGGGTTTAAAATGTTGCCAACAGGAAGAAAGGATAGATCTACAACATCACAAATATTATTTTATTCTATATGGGCAGTATTGATGTCAATTATTCCTGCATTTAATCTAACAGGAGATTTGTTTTTGAGTATTTATGGATTAGGTTTAGTTTTATTTATAGGATTATTCTTAATTTTTTATGCTGTAAAATTATTTATTAAAAGCACAGATTTAAATGCTAAAAAATTAATGTTAGCCAGCATTTCTTATTTAACTTTGATGCAAATTGTTTTACTGCTAGATAAATTTTTAAGATAGATGAGTAATATAAATGGAAATATAAAGGATAAAAACAGACGTGCTATTAAAATGATGCTATGGTTTGGAATAGCATCTTTGTTTATGACTTTTGCAGGCTTTACTAGTGCTTTCATTGTAAGTAAATCTAGGGAGGATTGGGTATTAAATTTTGATTTACCTTCTGCCTTTACCTTTAGCTTATTCGTAATTATTATTAGCAGTTTAAGTTTAGTTTTGGCTAGACGAGAATTATTAAGAAGTAATTTTAGATCAACTACAGTATATTTAGTAGTTACATTAGTTTTAGGAGCAATATTTATTGTTAGCCAATTTATTGGATTTAATGAAATTATCGAAAATGGTTATCATTTTACAGGCCCAACAAGCAGCATAACTTCTTCATTTATTTTTTTAATTGCATTTGTTCATCTTGTTCATGTAGTTGCAGGATTATTAGTGCTTTTATTTGTAATATATAGAAATATGAAAAGAGAATACTCAGTAAATAACACCTTAGGATTTGAGTTGGCTTCGATATTTTGGCATTTTGTAGATATTTTATGGATTTACTTGTTCATATTTCTAGTTTTCTTCAGATAAAATAGTTATTTTTGTGGCGCTTAAAAACAACAGAAAATATGAGTTCTGCAGTTAGTGTTTCATCAAAAGAGACAACATGGGGTGGAGGAAATAAGCCATTACGTGCCTCCTATGGGAAGTTGATGATGTGGTTCTTTTTACTTTCAGATGGCTTGTCTTTTTCTGGATTTGTAGCTGCATATGGCTATGCAAGATTTGAATACTTGGATTCGTGGCCTATCGCAGATGAAGTTTTTACGCATGTCCCTTTTCTTCATGGACAGGAATTACCTATGATTTATGTAGCATTTATGACATTCGTTTTAATCATGTCATCGGTAACAATGGTTTTGGCTGTTGATGCTGGTCATAAGATGAAGCAATCTAAAGTAGCCTTTTACATGCTGCTTACAATTTTTGGAGGGTTAATATTTGTAGGATCTCAAGCCTGGGAATGGTCAACTTTTATTAATGGAGATTATGGAGCTGTAAAAACTAAAGGTGGAAATATCTTACAATTTGTTGATTCTCATTCTCATCACAGAGTGGCAATTGATGATTTTGCCCATAAACATCATAGTGATAGAATTCAACATGAGGAAGCCAATGGTCTTTGGTTTTATGATGAAGGGGCACTGCCAACTTATTCTATAGATGAGGTAATTGAAGGAATGGAGGCTTCTCCAAACATTTTAGTAAGAACACAAATTTTGGATGATAATGGAGAAAAAACAATTTTGTCCAGAGAAGAATCTTTGGATATTTTAAGGGCAAATGGAAAATCAATTGTTAATGGAGCTAATTTATGGGAGAATGAATATGGAGTTCCTTTATTTGCAGACTTTTTCTTCTTTATAACAGGATTTCATGGATTTCATGTGTTTTCTGGTGTAATCTTAAATATCATAATATTTTTTAATGTTATTTTGGGTACATATGAAAAAAGGGGTCATTATGAAATGGTTGAGAAGGTAGGGCTTTACTGGCACTTTGTTGATTTAGTTTGGGTGTTCGTGTTTACATTCTTTTACCTTGTTTAATAAATTATAATAAATGTCACATCAAGAACATAACTTAGAGCTTTTTAGAGGATTAATTAAGTTTAAGAATATTACTCAAAAAATATGGGGTGTATTAATATTGCTTTCAATTGTAACTGCAGTGGAAGTTGTCCTTGGTATAGTTAAGCCTAAAATTTTGTTGACATATTTTCTTAATATGAAAATTCTTAATTGGATTTTTATTTCACTCACTATTGTAAAAGCATATTATATTACATGGGATTTTATGCATATGAGGGATGAGACTAAAACCCTTAGAAGGGTTGTTGTTTGGACTTTTATTTTTCTTGTATTATATCTAGTCTTTATATTAATTCAGGAGGCAGGATATATTTTTGATCAAGGAAATATTGACTACATAAAAAAAGATTTTTAATTTTTACATTTTAAATTTTAGTGAAAAAGGAATTTATTAGAAAATGGTTTATTCTAGGTGTACTATTTTTACTCCCGGTTATTTTCTTGCTGTTTTTGTATCCATCAACACATAATTACAATCCTTTAGATATTTTAAAAACTAATGTTAATGATCTTGATGATTTTAACTTTTTTGATAGTGAAGAGAAATTATTTAATGGTAATATTACCGTATTGTCTTTTTTAGGTAAAGACCCAATGAATAATATTACATCAGTCTTAAATCTAAAGGAACTGATATATGACAAATTTCTTGGATTTAAAAAATTTCAAATAGTTACTATTTCAGCTTTAGAGTCTGAATCAAATTTGAAACAGGTAAAAAAAGAATTGCACAAGTCTGATGAACTAAAATATTGGCATTTTGCACAGGGTACAGACCAACAAATTAAAGAATTATATGGATCTTTAAGAACTCAAATAGAATTAGATTCAACTCTGGCTACTAATCATGTTTTCTTAATTGATAAATTGAATAATCAAAGGGGCAGAATAGATAACAGATCTGGGGATGAGATTGAAAAAGGCATAGCATTATATGGATTATATTCATACAATGCTATAAAAGTATCAGAGATAAAAAACAAGATGAGTGATGATATTAGAATTTTATTTACTGAATACAGACAAAAAAGAAAAGGAAAGTTTGATTCAAACAGCAGAAGAATAAAAAATTTAGAAAATCTTGAAACCCAGAAATAATTCATATATAGGGATATCATTAATAATACTAATTTTTGGAAGTATTTTTATTCCCAAAATTATAGATAGAATTCAAAATAATGATATTGTCAGAAGTGATAATAGAAGTTCTAAAATAGATCATTTAATAACTGATTCAGAGCCTTTAGCATTTTTAGAAATTGATGGAAATAAAAAGAAAGTTCCCTCATTTAATTTTATTAATCAAAATGGGAAGAGAATTTCTAATAATGACTTTTTGGGAAAGGCCTATGTTATTGAATTTTTCTTTACTACATGTACAACGATTTGCCCAATAATGAACAATAATCTTGTACATATTCAAAACAATTTAAAAAATTATAAGGACTTTGGAATTGCCTCATTTTCTATTAATCCAGAATATGATACTATTGAAATTTTAAAGGAATATGAAAATGAGTATGGTATTACAAACGATTCTTGGCATTTAATGACTGGCTCTCAGCAAGAAATATATGATTTAGCAAATAATGGATTTAATTTGTACACTGCTTCAGGAAGTCAGTTCGTTGATGAGTTTGAGCATTCAGGGTATTTTGCTCTTATAGATAAACAAGGCTATATTAGATGTAGAATTGATGAATTAGGGAATCCAAAAATTTACTACCGTGGATATGTAGATGTCAAGGATAAGTTTGATATCGATGGAGAGGAAGAAGAGATATCAATATTACAGGAAGATTTGCTTAAATTAATTAATGAATAGTGGAATCAAATAAATTAAGGAATTATAATAGACTAATTGTAGCTGTGTCAATATTGGTGCCGGTTGTTGTAGCAATATTATTTACCGTTAGAATTCCCGGTGTTGAGCCTTTAATTTTTTTACCACCTATTTATGCAGGAATAAACGCCTTGACTGCAATACTTTTGATTGTTTCAGTTAT
>CAZXST010000060.1:0-5427 GCA_964643205.1 uncultured Flavobacteriaceae bacterium
AACCATTTCAAATGATCAAGATGTAAATTGTGTAATTAATAGCGATGCTATTCAAGTCAATGGTTGTCCGCCAGCAAATGATAATTGTGGCCAAGCAACAGAAATAACTCCTAATGCCGATTCATCATGTACAGAATCAACATCAGGAACTTTGGTTGGTGCAACTCCATCACCAGAACCAAACACTTGTGGTGGATCTGCTGATGATGATGTATGGTTTGAATTTACCGCTACTTCAGAAAATCATGCCATAAGTATATACAATATTGTAGGTAATACGCAAGATTTATATCATGTATTATATGAAGGAAGTCAGTGTGATAACTTAACTCAAATTTATTGTAGTGATGCTGATGATAGTGTAGCTAATGGGCTAACAATAGGAAATACCTACAGCATAAGAGTCTATTCATATACTGCTAATCTGCTAGATTATTTAACATTTGATATATGTGTTTTTACTGTGCCTCCACCAATAACAACTAGTGCAACTGAATACACAGTAGAAGAATTAATTACAGAAGTCTTAATAAACTCTGAGTGTAATCAAGCATTTAATGTTACTTATACTACAGGAACTGATTTTGGAAGTACTAATGGTATTGGTTATTTTGAGGCAAATGGATCTTCATGGCCATTTGAAAGCGGTTTAATTATGACTTCAGGTGATATTGCAAATGCACCAGGGCCTGAGGCTGGCGTAATTAGTGACGGAACTTATGCTTGGGTTGGAGATGGTGATCTAGAGGCTGCTATTCCAGGATTAAATGCTGGTGATACCAACAATGCTTCAATAATAGAATTTGATTTTGTTCCAGTAACTGATCATATGAGTTTTGACTTTATTTTTGCTGCAGAAGAATATGGTACATTTCAGTGTACATTTACTGATGCATTTGCATTTCTATTGACAGATTCAGCCGGAGTTACTACAAATCTTGCTATTGTCCCTGGAACAACTGATCCTATTTCTGTCCTTTCTGTTAGAGATGGTCAGTGGAATACAAGTTGTCCTTCAGTAAATGAAGAGTTCTTTGCTAATTATTATGGACCGGGAGGTTTGCCTGCGCTTACAAGCCCTACAAATTTTATTGGTCATACTGTTGCGATGACTGCTGAAGCTGATGTTATACCAAATGAATTATACCATATAAAGCTAATTGTAGCAGATGATGCAGATACTCTATATGATTCTGCTGTATTTATTGATGCAGGAAGCTTTGATATTGGAACATTAGATCTTGGTGAAGACATTTTACTAACATCTGGAAATGCATTATGTCAAGGTCAAGAGATGATATTAAATGCAGGAGTACTGCCAAACAACTCATCAATTGCTTGGTATATGGACGGCAATTTAATCGAAGGTGAAAATGGGGTTAATCTGACAGTAAGTGAAACAGCATTTTATAGTGCAACAATAACTATAGATAATACCGATTGTGCCTACTCAGATGAAATTTTAGTAGAATTCTTCCCAACTCCAGACGTCTCTGCTGTTGAAGACACTATATTAAAATGTGCAAATGAATCTTATACGCTTGAAGTAGATGTAGCCAATAGTGCTCAAATGAATTCATTAACATATATATGGTCACTAGATGGTGTAGATTTGCAATGGGGGCCTGACAACACATATAATCTAAATGAAATTGCTGAAGAATCTGGCGAATTTATTATAACTGTGTTTGATGATGTAACCTATTGTTGGGGTCAAACAACTATCCAAGTTGATTTCTATGAAAATAGTTATTGCATTGACCTTCCCCAAGGTCTATCTCCAAATGGGGATGGTTATAACGATTGCTTAATACTTGATCACCTAGAAGACAGAGAAGATATCAATAAAATAGAGGTCTTTAATAGATATGGAACAAAAGTATATGAGTTAAATGAATACGTAGATCAATGGTGTGGAAGAGATCAGGATAATGAAGAATTGCCAGTTGGAACATATTTTTATATTATATATTTCAACTCAGATAAAGAGCCTATAACAAGTTGGATATATTTAAATTATTAACAAGTCAAGAAGTAAAAAAATGAAAAAAAATATTATTATCCTGTTAATTTTTCTGTTTGCATTATCAGCTAATGCTCAACAAGATCCTCAATACACTCAATACATGTATAATATGAATGTGATTAATCCAGCTTATGCTGGATCTGTAGAGGGAATTGGTGTTGGCATGCTTTATAGAAATCAATGGGAAGGATTGGAGGGAGCTCCTACAACAGGAACGATAAATATTCATTCAGCTATTGGCAAGAATGTTGGTCTAGGAGTTTCTGTAATATCTGACGATATTGGGCCAGTTAAAGAAACCAATATTTACGCCGATTTTTCATATACATTAAATCTTTCAAATAATAATAACTTAGCTTTTGGATTAAAGGCTGGATTTACAACACATGATATTGGGTTAATAGGACTAGATATCATTCATCCAAATGATCCTTTCTTTGCAAATAATATTAATGAAACAACGCCTAACATTGGCGCTGGTATTTATTTCTATAATCAAAATCAATATTATGTTTCAGTTTCAATGCCAAATATTTTAAATTCAGTTCATCTAGATGCTGATGAATACAATATTGGTTCCGAAACTCAACATCTTTTTGCAGCAGCAGGTTATGTTTATGATATCTCAGAGGACTTTAAGCTTAAACCTCATGTGTTTTTAAAATATGCATTTGATAGCCCTGCCAGTATTGATGTAAATGCTAATCTATTTATGTATGACCTTGTTGAGATTGGTGTTGGATATAGATTAGATGATGCGATTACTGCAATGGTCAATTTTCAAGTAAGCCCCTCTATTAGAATTGGATATGCATATGACAACACTCAATCAGAATTAAATTATTATACAAAATCATCTCACGAGATCTTTATAAATTTTGACATTAGTTTTAGAACTAAAGTTTCCAGATCTCCCAGATATTTTTAATCATATAAGCTAGAATTAACATGAAAAATATTTTAACACTTTTAATTATAACTTTAATTAGCTTTTCAAATTTGTTTGCTCAAAACAATTCAACTAAAAAAGCTGACCGTTTATTTGATCGATTTGAATTTATAAAAGCTGCAGAGGAATATTTAAAGTTAGCAAATGATGAGCCAAACGATTATTATGTAACTAGTAGATTAGCTACCTCTTACTATAATATTTTTGATACAAAAAACGCAGAAAAATGGTTTGAGAAAATTGTTGAAGAAAATGACACTGAAATAATTTACAAATATGCCCAAATGCTTAAAGCTAATGGCAAATATAAAGAGTCTAATATTTGGATGGCTAAATTTTCAGAAATGAAGCCTTATGATTCCAGGGCAGTAGCATATAGAAATACTCCTAACTATATAGACAAGATCATAGAAAAAGGGAAAAAATTTAATATTCAGAATTTAAGTATCAACTCTGAATACTCTGACTTTGGCTCAACTATGTTTAATAATAAATTATATTTCATTTCATCTGAAGAGCCAGGGTTTTTAGAAAAACCATATTCATGGAGTAATGAAGGGTTCTTAAATATATATTCTTCATATATAAATGAAAATGGATCATATTTAGAAAGAGTTGAGTTTGATGATTTAAATAGTAAATATCATGAGGGAGTTATAACTTTTATGGCAGACGGTAATACCGCATACTTTACTAGAGAAAGTTATTTTGAAAAAGAATATGAAAAGAGTGAAGATTCTAAAACCAATTATAGTCAGCTTTATATTTATAGGGCCTACAAACAAAATGGCAAGTGGTTGTCAATAGAGTCTTTAAAAATTAATGACCAAAATTATTCAAATAAAAATCCAATGATTGGCCCTAAGGGTGAGTATCTTTATTTTTCATCTAATATGCCAGGGGGATATGGTCAGTATGATATATATAAAGCTAAAATAAATGAAGATGGTTCTATTGGAGACCCTCTAAATTTAGGTCAAAAAATTAATACTGAAGGTCAAGAAGGATTTCCGTTTATGAGTGAAGATGAAATTATTTACTTTTCTTCTGACGGACATTTAGGCCTCGGTGGGCTTGATGTTTTTTATTCAAAAAATATTGATACTAAGTGGTCAAATGTTAGAAATGTTGGTATACCAGTTAACAGTGGTGCAGATGATTTTGCTTTCATGATTAACGGAGATGATGGATATATTTCTTCTAATAGATCGGGGGGAAAAGGAAGTGATGATATTTATGCATTAAAAAAATTGTTACCTCTATGCGACATTCTATTTGCCACTAATATTATGGATTCCAAAACAAAAGAGCCAATATCATCAGCAACAACTTCAATTTCAGATAATACAGGAATTATTGATAATACTAAAGTGACATCTGAAAAAGGATTGGCTGAATTTATGCTTGAATGCGAAGATGAAATTCAGTTAATGGTTAGCAAAACAGGCTATGAAAGTAAAATGCTAGATCTAAAGTTCTCTGATATTGATCCGCCAATTCTAGATGTGTATTTGGATCCTATTGAAGAAATGATAGTAGAAGAGAAAATAATTCTAAATCCAATATATTTTGATTTTGATAAATCAAATATCACAAATAAAGCAGCATTTGAATTAGATAAACTTGTTGCTATAATGGAAAAATATCCTGATATGATTATTAGAGCTGAATCACACACAGATTCTCGTGGCCCAGCTGAATATAATAGAGGGCTTTCAGATAGAAGAGCTAAATCTACAGCTCAATATGTTATTTCCAAGGGGATAAGTGAAGAAAGAATAAGTGGAATTGGAAAAGGTGAAGAAGAACCTAGAATTGATTGTAGCCAAGGATGTTCTAAAGAAGAACATGCTCAAAATAGAAGGTCAGAATTTATAATAGTATCGAGATAAATTTTATATTTTTCTTTTTGGCAACATTGGCCTTATTATATAAGCAAATACTTTATAACTAAGATTAAATATTTGTTTAATTATTGGTGCTTTGGAAAATTTCACCAATTGATGATAACCTAACTCATCATACATTCTTCTAATAGTTTCTGGGCCTATAGTTTTAATTCCATTAAATTCACCAATCATTTCATTGGTATAATTAGTCTTGTCCTTTAATGAACTTATTTTTATAAACTCAATATTACAATTGGGGTTTTTATTTTGCAGTAATTCAATTTCTAATGAACATACGTAACATTCATCATCCCAATAAACCTTATTATTAAAAGACATTGATTATTCGCCTGTAACTAAAACATTATCTATCTCATAAGTTGCAGATCCTGAGCTTGTTGAAACATACTTAAAAGCAATATAAACATTACCTCCTGTAACAGATGATAAATCTATATTTCCAGAATCTGTCCAAGAAGACCAACTACTTGAGTCTGTATCTAAGGTAACTGATAGTTCTGTCCAATTTCCATCTGATGTTGGATCTCCTTCATTATAGTCTG
>CAZXST010000061.1:0-5323 GCA_964643205.1 uncultured Flavobacteriaceae bacterium
TCTATATCATCAATCTCCATCTTAATCATCCATCCATTCCCATAAGGATCATTATTTACATCCTCAGGTGTATTGTCTAATGACTCATTAAATTCAATTATTTTACCCGCAATTGGAAGGAATAAATCTGATACTGTCTTAACAGCCTCAACTGTACCAAAAGTGTCATCAGCTTTTAAAGACTCTCCAACTGTTTCTACTTCTACATAAACTATATCACCTAATTCCCTCTGTGCAAAATCTGTAATGCCTACCGTTGCAATTTTTCCATCTATCGAGATCCATTCATGGTCTTTTGTGTATTTTAAATTTAAAGGTGTTTCCATTTTATTGATTTAGTTTCCAAAATTATATCTCATTGTAAATCCTGATCTAATAGTTGTTTGCGGAAATGCAGTTGAAATAGCATAATCTGAGAAAGAATAATCAAAATAAAAAATCCCAGTTAAATTTTTGCTAAAAGCATAATCCGCAGAATATTTAAAATTCAAAATTGTTTGACCAGAGGTTACCTGATTGTTATCCAGATCCAAATATCTAACAATAGTTTTATTATTCCTAATAGAAAAATCAGCTTTCATAACTAAATCACTTTTAATTAATTGTCTTGATCCAGCTAATCTTGACCTAATTTGAAGATCTTTAATTCTATAGCCCAACCCAATAATATATTCATCTCCCTGAATCTCAGTCAATAAATTATTATCAAAACTTAAAGACAATAGTCTATCCTTCCTTATCTCCGCCAAAACTTTAATAGAATTTTTCATTTCCATATCCAATTTAAATAATGGACTAAACTGCTCCATTAAATTAATATTGCTATAAAGAAATTCATTTTTATAATTACCTGATTGATCCAATACTTCTGGATCCTGAGAAAGGAAATCTAAATCCGGATTTCCAGGCTGATAATCTAAATTAGATCTAAACTGATTTATAGTATAAGTTGAATTATATCCATGCGCTATAGAGAATCTTTTAAAGTTCTTTTTGAACCATTTTAATCTCATAAACCCAGTATATCTTAATGTCCAATTTGGTATAGGGATATCTCTAAAGGCGCCTAGGCTAACCTTGCTTGGGTCTGCTCCAGAATATGCTGACAAGAAAGCTGGCAATAAGACAGACTGATTAGTTCTGCCATATCCAAGTGGGAATCCCTCTAAATTATTATCCTCAAAATTATTTGGATTACTAAAATCAATTCCTGCATTAAGAGCTAAACGTCTTGCAATAATTAGTCGGTTATTTCTAAAAGTGTCAAATGTCTCAGAGCTATTTTCATCACTATTTGAAAATGCTGTTTTTATAAGCATGGTAGAGATATTAAAGTTTCCTAAAGTATTTGTAATTAGTGAATTATAATCATCACTTAGCCCATCATTATTGCTGTCAATTGTATTAAAAGTCTCAGTAATATTTTGTGAATAAGTTCTTCCTCCTGTTAAATCAATTTTTAAATCCTTAATTGGAACTATATTGGCAGAAAAATTCAAATTCTTATTTGTAACTTCAGAATATTGCTGATTGAATTCTGGGAATACTGTTAACCATCCATTTCTAGCTGCTAAATATCTTATATCTCTTTGGCTTCCAAACACATAACCAAATGTTGGTTTAAAAGATCCTATAAAATCAGGTGTCTGTAAATATCCTGGAAGGAATGTTCCATTATTTTCAGCATAATTAAATTGAATTCTCTTAACAGCAGTTAATAATTCAATTAATGAATTAATAAAAGGTGAGGCCTTTTTCTTAGTTTTATTGTTTGATGTATTTGAATTCCCAAACCCTGGTCCTGATTTGCCTGCCGAATTATTTTTAACAAGGCCTATATATTTATAGAATTTTGACATATCTAATACGCCATTAAAATTATGGGTATTTGCATTTGAAATAGTATTCCCTAAATCATATACTTGGCCATTAAGGGATAAATTTCCAAAAAGATCAGAACCTTTTTGCCATTGAAAATCTCCAGTATATGAATACATTGCTCTAATAAAACTAAATGTTGGTATTTTATCAATTGGTAACTGATAATTAACTGCAATTTGTTGAGTTTGTCGATTAGGATCACCTATATCAAAAAATCTATTCCATACATCTAAGCTAGGGTCCTGGCTGCCATTAATTATATCATCTACAAAATAATTTCTAACAATATTATTATTCGCAGCAGAGTAATTTATATTTAATCCATCTGAAATTGGATAAGTAAAGCTATACTGAAAATCAAAAGTATAATTTCTTCTAAAGAGTTCCTGCATAGCAATATTCCCCTCTGCTAAATCAATATCCCTAAATTTTTGTTTATTGAATTGTCTAATAAAATCTGTATTGATTGATAAATTTGAAGGAAGAAGATTTAGATTAAAATCTTTTAATATCTTAAAATATTTTCCAGTAAACAAAGAGTCATTATCCTTGAATGGTTCTAATTTTAGAGAATTAAAATTAAAATTATAGCTAGCTCCTGCTCTAATATTTTGATCTAACATACTCTCAATTTCATAGTCCCTATGTTCAACTTGATTATAAGAGTAATTGAAAGTAAAATTTTCTATGTTATAAAACCTTGGTTTATTATCACCTGTTCTTTGTTTACTTACCCCTATTAGATTAATACTCTTCCTTTTTGTATAGTCCTCAGATTGTTGTAAAATATTATTTTTTTCCTCTTGGGTTTCTGCAGTATCTAATCTAGATTTTAATTTAATATCTCTATACTGCTGGTCATATTCAGGTGTTATAAGTTCTTCTCCCTGACCATAATTAAATGGAATATTAAGACCCCATTTTTTAGGGAACAATTGACCGATATTTATATTAGATACTAAATCATATTGCTTCCTGTCAATTTTATCTCTCTCACTAGGGCCTTGTTCAATGGATCCAAAACCATTTGTGCTTTGTCGAGCAGTTGCACTAATAGTCATGAAGTCAGCAATATTAGAGTCCAAGGCTAATGTAGCTGCCCAACCACCTTTATTGTCCATATCGGATAATCTTAATTCATTAAACCATACCTCAGCACAGACATTCATATTGTCCTGTCTAGGGTTCTTCACTCCTACCATTAGAGCTCTAATATCTCCAAAATTGGGATTTCCTTTTATAGCAACTCTATGTTGTCCTAAATTATGTTCTGAAAATTCTCCTACTGGCTCCTCGTCAACTATGTCATTTATTACATTATAAAAAGTAGCATTTGAACTCCCTAGAGTACCATTAAATATTGCAAGAGATTTAATTGTCTCCAAAGCACTTATTGGCAAGTTAATTTCATTAACTTCTGGCCAAACGGATTGAGGATTGAGAGTAGCGGAAGATGATTCTTTAAGAGGAATTTCTATTTGATAATAATTCTCTGTCAAATCATTTCCTATTCTAACAAATCCAACTACATCTCCATCTGTTAATCCAGGAGATGAGCCGTCTTCTGCATGAATAAACATTCTCATTCTTTTAAATTGCCTCATATCAACATTTAAGTTTTTGTAAACCCCTCTTGAATCTTCAGGTTCTAGGTCACATATATTTAAAACCAATGATTGTTCATTTTGTCTGACAATAGTATTATTATTATTAAATTGTTCACGTTCAACCCCTGGTGGAGAAACATAGCTTTCTTCATTTTCTTGTATTCCAATAGTTCCTGTTGAAAAATCTGTATTATCATTGTTATTGTCTAGCTCTTGATCTAATGTTAACAAATATTTTCTCCAATCACTTCTTACTAAATCAAGTGATCCGAATCTAAAAATTGTATTGTTTGAAAAATCATTTAAATACATTCTAATAAATCTAATTGATCTAAAATCAGAAATTCCTCCTATTTCGTTAGTAGGTTCATTTACAGGGATTCTAAATTGATACCACTTAACTAATTCAGAATTTCCATTAGGTAGTGTTATATTTTTCTCTTTTCTATCCTTAATAAATTGATTATTAATATCTGCTAAACTATTTGGAGTAATTTCTAATTCATATTCAAAATAGCTATCAATAGTATTCATAGTATTATCTCTATTGATATCTTCTACGTCAGGTTGAGATGATGATCCCCTGTCAGTATCAGAAATGGTTTCTGGAGAATTCCCATCTAAACCATTATACATTTTATATCTATCAAAAATATTTCCAGACTGATTTAAGAAATATTTATAATTATCCATTGCTGGATCTTCAAGATTAGCAAAACTTGGAAATGAGATTGCTTCCTCTTGATCATCATAACCGTCCAATCCAACATCTTGATTTGTACGCTCTTGACCTAAAGAAGAGAAAGAATAAATTAGAGATTGATTCTGTGGAACAACTGTTCCCCACACTGTCTGAGGTAAAAGACTGATATCACCGTCCTCTGGCAGACCATTTTCATATTGTTTTCTTCCATCCCTTATTACATCTTCTGAAATATTTCCAAGATTGAAAGTTAATTTTCCTCCATTATTATCAGAATCATTTAAAAATGGATCCATAAGCCAAAATTCAATATATTCTACATTTGATTGTTCAAAATCTGTAGTATTAATTAATCTAGTAATCCCTGCCCAACTATTTTCTGGACTATCCAAATCTCCATTTATAGCTTCAGTGTCCATATTATATGGTCCCCTTATGTTAGGATAAAAATTTAAGTCAAGAGAATTAATTACAGTAGTCTGTCCTTGTACTAAATCTACCTGTGGAAAAATTTCATCTATAAAAATCCTTCTAGAATATAAGTTTGATATATCTTCATCGGTTATTTCATTTGGCCTTTGACTACTATAAAAAATAGGATCTATTGTATACCAATTCAATAATGCTCTATCAAAACCATTTTGTATTCCATTATTATCCTCATCTCCTTGGTTATAAACCATTCCTAATTCTCTAGGCCTACTAGATAAATACCATGATTGAGGAGACAATAAATCAATTACATTTTGAGATCCCTCAAAATCATCAATATAAGATGTAGCTTCTCCATTAAAATTATTTCCTTTTGGCGCGCCAGGAATTAAATATGCTAGTTCACCACGTATAGATAAATTTGATGCGGCTTCAGTTTCTATATTTGGCAACTTATTAACTAGTCTTGTCAAAATTGGCATTTCTGAAGAAAAATTTGCGTCAATACCAAATATTGTATTATTAATCGGCTCCGTCCCATAATTTGCTTTTTGAGTTAAAGGCCTTTCGTTTAAATTTAATAATGTAGTTGATGCAATAAATTTTTCACTAAACTGATGTTCAATGTTGAATCCTGAAAATCGCTTAGTTTGTTGACCAAAAACTGCATTATTTTCAACACTAACATTAATAGGTGTAT
>CAZXST010000062.1:0-2322 GCA_964643205.1 uncultured Flavobacteriaceae bacterium
CTTGTGAGGATCGTGAGACATATATCCAATTGAATAAATGTGTACTAATGATGATATAACCGTAACTACAACAAGCATTACTGATGATAAAGCATCTATATTGATAGACCAATTTACATTTAAAGACCCTGAATTAATCCAAGTTGCAATTATTAAATTATTTTCATAACCGGTAGTTGCAACTTTATAAAAAACAACTAAAGAAAGTAAAGCTGAAACAGATACAAATAAACTTGTTATAATTTGAGAGATCTTGTCTCCAATTAATTTTCCAAAAAAACCACTAATAATAGAAGCCAACAAAGGTAAAAATAAAATTAAATATTCCATTTTATCCTTTTAACTCATGAATTTCTTCAACTCTTACCGTCCCAGAGTTTCTATAATAAACAACTATTATTGCTAAACCAATTGCAGCTTCTGCTGCTGCAACAGTTAGAATAAATAAAGTAAAAATTTGACCACTTAAATCATTAATAAAAATTGAAAATGAAACTAAGTTAATATTCACCGCAAGAAGTATTAATTCAATACTCATTAGTATAACAATTATATTTTTTCTATTTAGAAAAATTCCAACTACACCAATTGTGAATATTATTGCTGCCAATGTTAAGTAGTGTCCCAATCCAATACTAAGCATCAATTTTAACTCCTTTATTGGTTTCTGGATTAGTGAGCTCTACACCATCTTTTTTTTCTCTTGAAATTTGCTTAAAATAACTTTGTTTCCTTACTCCAGATCTTTTTCTAAAAGTTAATACTATTGCTCCAATCATGGCCACTAAAAGTATCATTCCTGACAATTGAAATAAGTGAACGTAGTCAGTGTAGATTATATTTCCTAATAATTGTGTATTAGTAGCACTAGAATTAATTTCAACTGATGTAGAGTTAGCTAGATCAGGTTTATACTTCCATCCACCAATAACAATAATTAACTCAAAAAATATTATTAAACTCACCAATAATCCAACTGGAATATGTGTGCTTTTATCTCTAGATGTAAACCATTCACTTTTTTGTTGCGCTACATTAAGCATCATAACAACAAATAAAAATAAAATAGCGACAGCACCTACATAAACAATTAACATAATCATCCCTAAAAATTCTGCACCAATCATTATGAAAAGGCATGATATGCTTATAAAATCTAATATAAGAAAAAAAACAGAGTGGACTGTATTTTTAGATACAGTTAACATTATCGCTGAAAATATTGCAATAAAGGAAAAAATGTAAAAAAAAATTGCGTGAGCTATCATTTATTTATCTATGAGAATTATCAGCATTAATATTAGCTGCTAAGACGCTTTCCCACCTATCTCCGTTTTCTAGTAATTTTTCTTTATTATAATAAAGCTCTTCCCTTGTTTCTGTTGAGAATTCAAAATTAGGTCCTTGAACTATTGCGTCAACAGGACAAGACTCTTCACATAAACCACAATAAATGCATTTTAACATATCTATATCGTATCTTGTAGTTTTTCTACTTCCATCCTCTCTTTCAGTAGATTCAATTGTAATTGCTTGTGCTGGACAAACGGCCTCGCATAACTTGCAAGCTATACATCTCTCTTCTCCATTCGGATATCTTCTTAAAGCATGTTCTCCTCTTGATCTTGGGCTAATTGCTCCTTTTTCATGTGGATAGTTAATGGTTTTTTTTTCTTTGAAAACTTCTTTAATTGCAATTGTTAGACCTGCAAGAAAATCAATCATGAATATAGTTTTTAATAATCTTGAAATTTTCATATTAATTTACCGGTAACAAATCAAAGTATAATAAATAACCTGCAGTTAAAACTACCCAAGTCAATGAAAATGGAAGAAATATCTTCCAGCCTAATTTCATAAGTTGATCATATCTATATCTTGGAACTATAGCTTTAACTAAAGCAAACAAAATAAACAAAAATAAAATTTTAAATATCATCCATATTGGTCCTGGTATTATATTAAAAGGAAAAAGATCTATTGGTGATAACCAGCCACCTAAAAATAATATTGATCCCATTGCACACATTAATAAAATATTTGCATACTCTCCTAGCCAAAACATAGCGTACATCATACCTGAATATTCAGTTTGGTATCCAGCCACTAATTCAGCTTCAGCTTCTGGTAAATCAAATGGAGGCCTATTTGTTTCTGCTAATGCAGAAATAAAAAATATTACAAACATTGGAAATAAAGGTATAATAAACCAAAGATCTTCTTGTGCTATAACAATATCACTCAAATTTAGTGAACCAACACAAAGTAAAACATTAATAATAATTATTCCTATAGAAACTTCATAAGATATCATTTGTGCCG
>CAZXST010000062.1:2332-5237 GCA_964643205.1 uncultured Flavobacteriaceae bacterium
AAAGGATATTTAGAATTTGATGCCCAACCTCCCATTATAATCCCATAAACTCCTAAAGAAGAAACGGCAAATAAATAAAGTATTCCTACATTAATATTTGCTATTACAAAAGTTGCACTGAAGGGTATTACGGCCCAAGCTACAAGAGCTAATGTCATTGTAACTATTGGAGCTAAAATAAATATAATTTTATTTGAACTTGCAGGTATTATAATTTCTTTAAATACATATTTTAATGCATCTGCTAATGATTGAAATAAACCAAAAGGACCAACAACATTTGGTCCTCTTCTTTTTTGAACAAATGCCCAAACTCTTCTATCTAGCCAAACTACCATAGCTACAGAAACCAATACCGGAACTAATAAAAATAAGATTTTATATATTTCAGAGAGTAAAATGAAAAAATATTCAATCATTATCCATCCGTTCCAGTTTTTTTTATATTTTTTAATAAATTTTTACACTCAGCCATTGTTTTAGAGGCTCTAGCTATTGAGTTTGAATGGTAATAATCTATATCATCAACATGAATTTTCTCTTCAATGAACTTGTATTCTGGAATATCGAAATCTTTTTTATCTTTATATAAATTAAGATAATTTAACATTGATTTAATTAATTCATCTTTATTGGAATATAAATTTTTTCTTTTTAAAGAAGCTGACAATTCGTTAATAATTTTCCAATCTTCTTTAGCATCTCCAGGTGGATATGAAGCCTGATATGCTTTTTGAATTTTTCCCTCTAAATTGGTAAAATAACCATTTTGTTCGGTATAAGAAGCTCCTGGTAAAATTATATCAGCCATTTCAGCGCCACGATCTCCATGACTGCCAATATATATTATAAATTCATTTTTTTTTTTAAACTTTAAATTTTCTTGACCAAATAAAAATATTACATCAAAGTCATTTTTTTTGATTTTTTCTAAAGTAATATTTTTTTCATTTTTTGAAGATAGAATATTAAGATCGTAAGAACCTGCTGTAGAAGCATTATTTGATAAAACATTTAAAGAATTCCAATCATTATTTATTTTATTAATTTTTATTAAATATTTTTTTAACTCTTCAAATATATATGCAGAAGAATTTAATTTTAATGCTGATTGACCAATTATAATAATAGGTTTTTTAGAATCATTAATTATTTTAGATAATTCATTATTGTTGTTTATAATTTCATTAATTATTTTTGTAGAGTTTTCTAATTTAATATATGGATAAGTTATATCGCCAACATCACCTATTGAATAGATTTTAGTATTGTTTTTTTTATAAGCTTTTCTAATTCTTGAATTTAAAATCGTAGCTTCATATCTTGGATTTGTTCCAATTAAAATAATTAAATCACTTTCTTCTATTCCTGTAATTTTTGAATTAAATAAATAGTTATTTCTACTACTAGAATTAACATAATAATTTTCAATTCTTGAGTCTAAATTTTTTGATTTAATTGTTTTTTCGAAAAAATCTTTAATTATATAAAGCGTTTCCATGTTGGTCATATCGCCAGTAATTCCTGCTATTTTGTCAGACGGAGTTACTGAAATTTTTTCAAAAATTTTAGCATAAGCTTCTTCCCAAGTTATTTTTTTGAATTTATTTTTATTTTTAAGATAAGGTGTGTCTAATCTTTGGTTTTTTAATCCATCACAAGCATATCTTGTTTTATCTGATATCCACTCTTCATTGATGTCCTCATTTATTCTTGGCAATACTCTTTTTACTTCCCAGCCATAAGTATCAACTCTAATATTTGATCCTACAGCATCCATAACATCAATTGTTTCAGTTTTCTTAAGCTCCCATGGTCTTGCCTCATACACATAAGGTTTTGATGTAAGGGCTCCTACGGGGCACAAATCAATTACATTAGCTGACATCTCTGATTCCATTGCCTTTTCAAGATATGTTGTAATTTGCATATCTTCTCCTCTTCCTATTGCACCCAATTCAGGTACACCTGCTACTTCAGTTGCAAATCTTATACATCTGGTACAGTGAATACATCTTGTCATTTGAGTCTTAATTAATGGACCCATATATTTTTCAGGTACATATCTTTTGTTTTCTTTAAATCTACTTTTATCAATTCCATAAAACATAGATTGATCTTGGAGATCACATTCTCCGCCTTGATCACAAACTGGACAATCAAGCGGATGGTTGGCTAAGAGAAATTCCATCACACCTTTTCTAGATTTTTCAACTTTTTCAGTATTTGTTTTAATAACCATTCCTTCCGCTGCAGGCATTGCACAAGATGCTATTGGTTTGGGTGATTTTTCCATCTCAACAAGACACATTCTACAGTTACCTGCAATGGAAAGTTTTTCATGATAGCAAAATCTAGGAATCTCGGCACCAGCTTGTTCGCAAGCTTGTAATACTGTTAATCCCTCTTCTACCTCTATATCAATTTCATTTACTTTTAATTTAAGCATTTTCTTTTTCTAATAAGTGTTGATCTACTAAGTAAGGGATATCATTTTTTTGTTTTACAACAGGATCAAATTTATTTCTTTCAATTATTTCGTCTTTAAAATGTCTGATGAGCCCCTGAACAGGCCATGCTGAACCTTCGCCAAATGCGCAGATTGTATGGCCTTCTATTTGTTTTGTAACATCCATTAACATATCAACTTCATCCCTTGTGGCATCTCCTTTCGCCATTCTTTCTAACATTCTCCACATCCAACCTGATCCTTCTCTACAAGGAGTGCATTGACCGCAACTTTCGTGTTTGTAAAATCTGGCAATTCTTGCCATACATTTAATTATGTCTTGATCGTTATTTATTACAATAATTCCTGCCGTTCCAAGACCTGTTTTGTTCTCAACACATGCATCAAAGTCCATTTTGATTGTATCGCATATTTTTTTAGGTAATAAAGGCATTG
>CAZXST010000063.1:0-2897 GCA_964643205.1 uncultured Flavobacteriaceae bacterium
ATTCCTACAGTTACAATTGAATTAGCCTTTTTCTTTCCATAGATTTCACTTATTAAGTCCGTTATTAAAAATGTTATTGGATAGGGAAGAATCCCAACAGATAATTCAAATAATTTTTCTCCAAAAATATTTATTTCAAATGGATGCCAATAAAAGAATTTTTGAAAAATTAAATTTGATACAACTAAAGATGTTATAAATAATGATCCTAAAATCAAATATATATTTTGAGCCAATAATTTATCTTGTTTTTTCATAAATTTTATACAACCAAAGATAATAAATGAAATTCTTTTATTTAATTTGCTCATAGTCTATGGATGATTACAAAAAAATACATATATCAATAGGATCAAATATTGGGAATAAACTAAAAAATCTGGAGAAGGCAATAGAATTGATTCATCTAAGAATAGCAGTTGTTGAATCTATCTCAAGTATTTATAAGACAGAATCAATAGGATTTAAAGGTGAAGATTTTCTAAATATTTGCATAGTTATATTTTCAAATGAGACCCCTAACTATATAATGCAAAACCTATTAGATATTGAAGAAACTTTAGGAAGAGTAAGGACTAAAAAAAAATCACCTGAGTCTAGAATTATTGATATAGATATTGTTTTTATCGAAGAAATGGTTATAGATTCTAGTTTGTTAAAGGTGCCTCATCCAAAGATGCAAAATAGAAAATTTGTGCTAATACCATTATTAGAAATAGATCCAAAAATAAATCATCCAACTACTAAGGAAAGCATCCCAGAAATGTTAAGAACATGCGTGGATACATCTAAAGTTGAAAAAACCAATTTAAAAATTCTTAACCCTAAGGAGAATATAAAAATAAGTAGGTATAAATATATTGCGATAGAAGGAAATATTGGAGCCGGTAAAACAAGCTTATCAAAAAAAATAGCAGCTGATTTTAATTCTAAATTAATACTGGAAAGATTTGCAGATAACCCATTTCTGCCAAAATTCTATAATGATCCTGAGAGGTATGCTTTTACTCTTGAGATGTCATTCTTATCTGAAAGATATCAACAGATTTCAGAGGATTTATCTCAGTTAAATATTTTTAATGAGCTAATAATAAGTGATTATGATATTCACAAATCACTAATTTTTTCGAAGGTAAATTTAAATATAGACGAGTTTTCTTTATACAGAAAACTTTTTTATGACATGTATAAAGAAACGCTTAAGCCAGACCTATTTGTCTTTCTAAATCAAGATATACCTCAGCTACAGAGAAATATTAGTGGGAGAGGTAGAGACTATGAAAATAAAATTAGCAATGAATATCTTTCAAAAATAAATTCAGAATATTTTGAATTTTTCAAGTCTAGGCCAGATCTTAATATTAAGATAATAGATATAACAAACTTAGATTTTGTTGAAAATAGGTTGGATTACTTATCTATTTTAGATGAAATAACTAGTTGATTTTATTATAAACATCCCATAAAACAATTCCGACTGATACAGATATATTTAGTGAGTGCTTAGTACCATACTGAGGAATTTCAACTACTTCATGACTTGCATTAATTACTTCTTGAGAAACACCATTGATCTCATTACCAAAAACAAATGCATAATTTGCATTTTTTTCATACTTAAAATTATTAAGTGGTGTTGCATTTTCTGCTTGTTCAATTGAAATTATCTTCAAACCAGATTTCTTTAATGAATCCATCAGATCTAAAATATTGTTATGATATTCCCAGTTAACTGAATCAGTACTCCCCAATGCTGTCTTATGAATATCCTTATTTGGAGGTTTTGCAGTTATTCCGCATAGATAAATTTTTTCTACAAGAAAGGCATCTGCACTTCTAAATATGCTTCCAATATTATTTAGACTTCTAATGTTATCAAGAATAATTGAAATAGGGTTTTTTTTAGAATTTTTAAATTCTTCAATTGATAATCTATTAAGCTCTACGTTTTTTAATTTTCTCATTTTTAATTATTTCTAATAATCAGTTTTTAAAAAAACAAATATTAGTTACATTAGCAAGGGCTATCTTTAAGTAAAAATAATATTAATTAATAAGATTTTCTTGGAAAAAACTGTAAAAAAAGTAACTCCATTAATGAGGCAATACAATGCTATTAAAGTTAAACATCCTGATGCTATTTTGTTGTTTAGGGTAGGAGATTTTTATGAAACTTTTGGAGAAGATGCTATTAGAACATCAAAGATATTAGATATTATTTTAACAAAAAGAGGAGCTGGGAGTCAAAGTGAAACTGAACTTGCAGGATTTCCTCACCATTCTTTAAATAACTATTTACCAAAATTAGTTAAGGCAGGTAACAGGGTTGCTATATGTGATCAACTTGAAGACCCTAAACTCACAAAAACTATTGTAAAGCGAGGAGTAACTGAGTTGGTAACACCTGGATTGGCATCAATTGATGGGGTATTAAATCCAAAGACAAATAATTTCTTAGCATCTGTATATCTTGGCAATAATATAGGTGTTTCTTTTTTAGATATATCTACAGGAGAATTTTTAATTGCTGAGGGCTCGATTGATTATATTGAAAAATTATTGCAAAACTTTAGTCCTAGTGAGATTCTTATTTCAAAACAGAAAAAATTAAACTTTTTGTCAAAATTCAACAATACCTTTCAATTGTTTTTTCTAGATGATTGGGTCTACCAATATGATTTTGCAATAGAATCTCTTTGTAATCATTTCAACACAAAATCATTAAAAGGCTTTGGTGTAGAAAAATTAAAAGATGGACTTGTATCTGCTGGAGCCATAATGCATTATTTGAATGAGACGCAGCATCAGAAGATCAATCATATTACTTCCATAAACAGAATTCCAAAGGATGATTATATATGGATGGATGGATTTACAATTAAAAATTTAGAAATTTT
>CAZXST010000063.1:2997-5155 GCA_964643205.1 uncultured Flavobacteriaceae bacterium
CAAAGGATGATTATATATGGATGGATGGATTTACAATTAAAAATTTAGAAATTTTCCATTCGTTCTCTAGTGATGGTAAAAGTTTAATTGATGTAATTGATAATACTATTTCACCTATGGGAGGTAGACTTCTAAAAAGATGGGTCGCTTTACCATCAAAAAATATTAAATTAATTCGAAACAGACACTTGTCAGTTAAATATTTAATAGATAATGAAACGGTATTAAGTGGTATACAAGAAAATATTAAGGAAATTGGTGATTTAGAGAGATTAATTTCAAAGGTTGCTACAGGGAAAATAAATCCAAGGGAAGTTGTTCAATTAAAAAATTCTCTAGCAGCAGTAGAGCCTATTAAAAAATTATTAAAAAAATCAAAAGAAAAATCTTTAAAGGCACTTTCAAATTCTTTGGATAATTGTAATCAAATAAGGAAACTTATTGAAAAAACATTAAATGAAGAAGCCCCAGTTAGTATTTTAAAGGGGAATTCTATTTCTTCAAATTTTTCTAAAGAATTAAAAGATTTGCGTGATATAGCCTTTTCAAGTAAGGATTTTTTAGATAAAATGCTGCAAGAGCAAAGCGAAATTACAGGAATACCATCATTAAAGATTTCTTCTAATAATGTTTTTGGTTATTACATTGAAGTTAGAAATACTCATAAGGATAAAGTCCCAGAACAGTGGATAAGAAAACAAACTTTAGTTAATGCTGAGCGATATATAACTGATGAGTTAAAACAATATGAATCTAAAATTTTAGGAGCAGAGGATGAAATATTAAAGCTTGAAATAGAGATTTTCCAACAACTCATTAGTGATATGTACAAGCATATTAAGACAGTTCAAAATAATGCATTAATAATTTCTCAACTAGATTGTTTCTCATCATTTGCTGAAACCGCTAAGGAAAACAATTATTGTATGCCAGAGTTAGATGAGTCATATGAGATAAATATATCTCAGGGAAGACATGCAGTTATAGAAAAACAGTTAGCTGCTGAAAACCCTTATGTGGCAAACGATTTATTTTTAGATAGGGAAAAGCAACAGATGATTATGATAACAGGTCCAAATATGTCTGGAAAATCTGCTCTTTTAAGACAAACTGCACTTATAATTATTATGGCTCAGATTGGATCTTTTGTTCCTGCAGAAAATTTAAAAATGGGAATAGTTGATAAAATTTTTACTAGGGTTGGTGCTAGTGATAATATATCTATGGGAGAATCTACTTTTATGGTAGAGATGAATGAGGCAGCTACAATTCTTAATAATATTTCTGATAGAAGTCTAATACTTCTTGATGAAATTGGAAGAGGAACAAGCACTTATGACGGTATCTCGATTGCATGGGCGATTAGTGAATTTATACATAATCATTCAACAAGAGCTAAAACTCTTTTTGCAACTCACTATCATGAGCTTAATGAAATGACTTTATCATATGATAGAATCAAAAACTATAATGTTTCAATAAAAGAAGAAGAAAATGATGTTTTATTTTTGAGAAAGTTAATTCCTGGAGGAAGTCAACATAGTTTTGGAATTCATGTTGCAAAAATGGCTGGAATGCCAAGAAAAGTTTTAAATAAGGCTAATTCTATATTGAAAAAACTGGAAAAATCTCATTCTAATGAACAGCTTAATAAGGAAATAAAATCAATTAAGGATGATATTCAATTAGAATTCTTTAAACTGGATGACCCAGTTTTAGAGGAGATAAAGGAGGAGTTTTTAGAGATTGATATTAATACAATGACTCCTATGGATGCATTATTGAAATTAAGTGAAATAAAAAGGAAAATTACAGATTCATAAGACTAGAAAAATACAATCGTTTTTTAAAATTCCCTTTGCTTTTACCTAAATTGTTATAAATTTGCATCCGCACTAATATAGTGTGCGTTCATTTAAATAGTGCGAAAGTAGCTCAGGGGTAGAGCATCACCTTGCCAAGGTGAGGGTCGCGGGTTCAAATCCCGTCTTTCGCTCCAGACGATATTATATAGTATAATGCTGAAGTGGTGGAATTGGTAGACACGTTGGACTTAAAATCCAATGGATAGTAATATCCGTGCGGGTTCAAGTCCCGCCTTCAGTACAAAAAGGGGTTAATCATTAGATTAGCCCTTTTTTTATTTTTTAATAAGTTT
>CAZXST010000064.1:0-5102 GCA_964643205.1 uncultured Flavobacteriaceae bacterium
ACCTACAATTTACAATAATTTTAAAAGAAGAAGATATGCCTATGGTTTAGTTCTTGATTATTCTTCTGTATGTATTTTTCTTACCTCTACTTTTATGTTTTTATGACCATCAGTAGTATCAATATCGATAATGACATTATTGTTTTCATCACTCACCCACTCAAAACCTTTTGATACGTCCATTTGATGAGTCATATTCTTTTTTACCATCACTTTATGCATTTGAGGTTTTGGTCCTATATTTCTTCCAATTAAAAAACCTAAAAGAAAGAAAATAACTGCAATTAATGTGATTGCAAACCAGTTTTTGTTTAATGTTTCCATAATATTTATTGTTTTAATTTATAATTAATGCTTGTTGTATTAGTTTATAATATTATAATCACCTCCAGAAGAAATATTAATCTCCCCAACATTACTTTCTCCATAATGATAGGCTGCACTTCCAGAAGAAAGATCTAGATTAATTATTTCTGTTGATTGAACATATGCATCACTAGCACTTGACAGATCTAACCAAATAGTATTACAAGGAAATTCTTTAGCACGTAAGGATGCTGCCGATGACATCACTGCCTTCATTAAATTTCCTTCACCAATTAATACTAATTCAGCTGCAGAAGACATATCAATATCAGAGCTATAAATATTTCCATTTATTTTTGCTTCAGATGCAGAAGACATTCTAATATCTAAATTATTTATTTTCCCATAATAGTCCATTCTTGAACTACTAGATAGTCTAGCATCTAATGATAAGGTTTCACTCATGGTTATTGATGCCCTGGATGCAGCAGATAGTTTTATATTATCAATTATTGGCATAGCAATATTAAAGGTAATATTCCTATTAGAATTAAATCTTCTGTTATTCCACCAAAATTTACTTCTTTTATCCGAAATTTCAAGAACATTGTTTTCTACTATTACCTTTAATTTTTTTAATAGCTTTTCATCACCATTCATCACAATAGAAAAACTATCGGCCTCGACAATGTTTATCATTACGGGAACAGTTGTTTTAATTCCTTTAAACTCTTCTAGAAATATTTCCTTTTCAATGATAAATTCTGTTGAGTATTTCATCAAATTCTCAGAATCTAAAGTTTCTAAGTTTTTTGTAAATGCTCCTATACTACTTATCGAAAGGAAGAACCAGAAGCATAGTAATACAATTAGGCTGGTTGAAATTCCTTTTCTTTTAATAAAACTATTTGTTATCATAATTGTAATTATTAAGGTTAATATAATGTTAATATATATTGTGATTATTAGATACAAAGGAAGCGCTGACATCAGATATGACACATTAACGCCATCAATAAAAAAATTGTCAATCATAATATGAATAGGAACAAATTCTATAATACCAATATGGGACAATGTAAATACTGCCAGAAAAATTGTAAGAACTAGAAGTAATATTATAAATATAGTTGGAAATAAAACAGACAAAGCAGTTTTTACTAATGTTAAAACAAAAGTTAAAATAGGTTCTATAATTCTAAATGGAAATAGAATTATTTTAACAAAAGTACTCTCTTCTTTATTATTTAGTTTTTTATTAATGAACTTTTCAATATTTTCAAGAGTAATTTTACTTCCCTGCATATTCATTTTCTCACTAACAGTATTTGCTTCTTTTGAACTTATTAAAATGATAAAATAAGTAATAATACCAAATCCTCCTATAAATAAACTTAGAATAAAAAATATTCTAATAAATGAAACGTCTATATTAAAATACTTTCCTATTCCAGATGAAACCCCTGCAACAATTTTATTGTCAGGATCTCTATAAAACTTCTTTCCAAAACTCTTTTCACCTTTTCCTGGAATTGCTATCCAACAAATAATGTATATAAGTAGTCCAAAGCCACCAAAAATCGTTGCTAACACAAATGATATTCTTAAAAAAATAGGGTCTATAGAAAAATAATTTGCTATTCCTGAGGCAACCCCTGCTACAATTTGATCAGAAGTATTTCTATATAGTCTTTTATCATCATTAGTTTCCTGATCCTTATCATCTATTTCATTTACATTATAAGCCTCTTTAAAATCTTCTAATGTTCCCATGATTTTAATCAAATTTTTAACATCCGAAATATCAATTGAGCTTTTATTTTTTCCTAGTTTAGTCAAAAAGTTTTCTGCAATTCTGTTTTCAATGTCATTTACTATTTCATGATCAGGGTCCATTTTATGAAAATACTTTTTAATTGAATCTAGATAACCCCTTAGTAATTCATATGCATCTTCATTTATATTAAAATTTGTATTGCCTATATTGATGCTTACTGTTTTATTCATGTTTTAAGATGGTTTTTTAAGATTTAAATAATTTTTTAACTGATGAGTCTATTTCTTTCCATGAAATTTTTAATTCAGAAAGATGCTTAACCCCAATTTTTGTAATGGAATAATATTTTCTCGGTGGACCAATTTTTGATTCCTTCCATTTATATTTTATGTAATCCAATTTTTTCAATCTGCTCAACAAAGGGTAAAGTGTACCTTCAACAACAATTATTTTATGTTTTTTTAATTTTTCTAAAATATCTGAGCTATAAACTTCTTCACCAGAAAGAATTTGCAATACACAAAATTCTAGTAACCCTTTTCTTAATTGTATTTTAAAGTTTTCTACACTCATTGCTCTAATTGCCTAAACTAAATGTTGCTTTAATTAGAAATGTATTTTCTGGTTTGTCTTTTAATCCAAGACTAATCCCATCCACTAAGCTTTCTGAGGTATCAATAAAGGTATTTAATCCTTGTGACCAAACAAAATACAATTCTGATCCTCTTCTATATTCCCACCGTACAACTAAATTTGATCTAAACTGTACTGTAGAAAAATTAGGGTTATAAAATCCGTAGTCTGAAGTTCCATCAAGATTATGATCAATACTGTAATAATTGTTTGTAAAATCTATTTGATCTTCATTATAAAGATTAAATCTATTATTTAAATTATCTGCAGTAGGATTTGTAACATATTTAAACTCATTATATTTAGCTCTAAAAATAAAAGGCTGACCATAATATTGAATACTTAGTTTAGGATTTACAGTATAGTTTACTCTTATTGAAGCTGATAATATATGAGAATCCAAACTAGCTAAAATGTATTTATAAGAATTATCATAATTTACAGTAGTAAAATATTGTGTTTTATTTGGGTTGTATACATACTCGGGATTTACAGAAAACAATAGTTTATCTGATGGAGAATAGGTAAAGCGAGTCTCTAGTTTAAACATCGAAAAATTATTTTGTGTTGCTTGTGAATAAACTGCCCCAATCATACCTCTTAATTTTTTACTTTCATCGCTCATTATATATGTGTACATATAATTTTCTTGATTAAATTTCCATCTAGGGCCACCTCGTAAAAAGGTATTAATATAAATTCTTGGCTTATGCGCACCTCCCATTCTAATTGCATAATTATTTTTAAATCTAATTCCGCCACTTAACTGATACTGTGTTCGGTTATGATTGCCTTCAAAATCATAAGTTGAAAACTGCTCAAATCCAATATCAAAACCTCTAACATTTCCTTTCGGTTTTAAGCTCCTATACGAAACTCGTGCAAACTGAGCCTTATGATCAGCTTGTTTTAAAAAGCCTAAATCATTTAACTCCAACTCTGGAGAGTGCCAATCAAATCCAAGGTCATATGTCCAATGTCCACCTCCTTGTTTACCAATCATAAATACCCCTCCTGTCCCTGTTAAGCTAGTTTTAGTTGGATCAACCTCTATGTGAGTTGCATCAGCTCTTTGAAATAAATGCGTGATAGATGTTTGGGTTCTATATATAGATTCTTCACTTCCTTTTACCTTGCTTCCAATGAATTTCCCTTCAAAATAATAGTTTTTGTTATTCCATTGATGTTTAAAATCTATACCTGCTGTCATAGCAGATTTATGAAGAAAATTTAAATTGTCAGGCAATTCTGATCTATTTGTTGAAGTTATAATACCTCCAACAAAAGTGTTGTTATCATTAAAGTCTTTTTGTATTCTGGTGACTAAATAATTTGTAAGTGGCTCAATTTTCTCTCTTCTTGTATTTTCTCCATCACTAATATTAGCATATTCATTATTTGTTACACTCTCAAGCACTCCAATAGACCATCCATTTTCTGTTTTGCCAGAAAATTTAACTGCACCTATTATTTTGGTAAACTGAGGAGATTTATAGTATTCGCTAGAATTTAAACTTGGTGATCCGCTAGGAGCTTTACCAATTCTTCTAGAAAAAAATAGATTGTCATCTTTAGGGCCAAAACTATAGTCAAAAATATTTTTGCTTTCTACAAAGAATGGTCTTTTTTCATCCATAAAAATTTCGAAACCATCTAGCGTAATTACCGATGGATCAGCCTCAACCTGTCCAAAATCAGGATTAAAAGTTAAATCTAAAATCAAATCATTTGTAATTCCAAACTTGGCATCTAAACCTCCATTAAAATTAGTGTCTTTTCCATCCCTATAAGGATTGTTGGCTACACTTTCATATGTGTTCATTGAAGCAGTTACGAAAGGACGAATATCTACTTGATTTTTAGATTTAAGATCTAGTCCATGCAACTCTCCGCTTTCACTTATCCATCCAGGTGAGTTTGCTGGAACATGATCCCATAATGATTTTTCATCTAATCGATGAATTCCTCTCATTATATTAAATCCCCAAATAATATTATTTCCATCTTTAAATCTTAGTTGATTTATAGGTATTTTTATCTCTGCATTCCATCCAAGATCATCAATTGTAGTTTTTACATCCCATATAGGATTCCAAGATGAATCTTCATTCATTCCATTGTCTGAAGCAATCCAATCTGCTTGATTCCCACCAGCTCCAACACCAAACATAAATGCAGTTCGTAAATCATGATAACTATCAATGGCAATGTAAATACCATCACTATTTATATTATCTCTTCTAGATAACCTACTAATTATTTTCTCCGGCTCAGAATCAAAAGCTCTAATAGCTATATAAAGATTTTCATTATCATATAAGATTTTAAATCTTGTTTCTTGACTTGGACTAGTGTTATTGTCAGGTTCAAATTCTGTAAAATCACC
>CAZXST010000065.1:0-4983 GCA_964643205.1 uncultured Flavobacteriaceae bacterium
TTATAGTCACGCAAGATATTCTAGTGCATCAAATATTAGTTTTCTTGGTCTACAACTTGATTTAAATTAATGAGAAAAATTGTAATAGCTATTGATGGATATGCTTCAACTGGAAAGAGCAGTCTAGCTAAGCTTTTATCTTCACATCTTAATTATATTTATGTTAATTCTGGATCTATGTATAGGGCAATTACTTTTTATGCTATAAGTAACAAACTAATTCCATTAACAAAGAAAAACATTAATATCTTAATCAACTTATTACCAGATGTTCAATTAGACTATAGAATTAATAACAGTACGGGATTTTATGATATTTATCTAAATAACACGAACATAGAAAATAAATTAAAGTCTTTAGAAGTTTCTAATCATGTTAGTTTAATAGCAGAAATCCCTAACATAAGAAAACATGTTGTTAAAATTCAAAAGTCATTTCAAAATAAAGGAGGACTAGTAATGGATGGTAGAGATATTGGCTCTGTGGTTTTTCCTAATGCCGATTTAAAGCTTTTCTTAACTGCATCAGATGATGTTAGAGCTAAAAGAAGATATAATGAATTAATTTATGAAGGATATACAATTAATTATAAAGATGTATTCAATAATATAATTAGTAGAGACAAGAAAGATAGTAAAAGAAAAGACTCACCATTAATTATTCCTAAAGATGCAGTGGTGATTGATAATTCAAAAATGAATATCACAGACCAGCTTAATTTCATAATCAAACTAATCAAAACGAAATTTAACTTTTAGATTTATCAAATTAGGCAATTCAATTTAATATTCTTAAATTCGCACACCTTTTGGTAATAATTCGATGTGACAAAAGGGGGAAAATATAATTAACATCTTCTGTAAGTCAATTTACTTAATTCTATCGATGACTTTTCAGAATACAAATTTTTAGTTCATGGCTAAGAAAGAAATAGAAAAAGCTGAAGATGATTCTTCAGTAAATAAAAGAAAGAGTAATCCAACAAAAGCTTCTAAGGAATCTAAATCTAAAAAAACTACTAAAAAGAAAGAAGCAAAAACCAAAACAATAAAAGAGGATTTAATTGATACTATTGAAGTACCAAAACAACCTAAAACAAAAAAATCATCCGAAGAATTTCTTAAGGACTTTAACTGGCACAATTACGAAGAAGGAATTGAAAAAGTTGACGAAAAAAAACTTAAAGATTTTGATAAATTAGTTAAAGAAAACTTTGTAGAAACTCTAACAAACAAAGTTGTGGAAGGTACAGTTGTGCATATTACTGAAAGAGATGCTATAATTGATATTAATGCAAAATCTGAAGGGGTGATTTCTCTAAATGAATTTAGATATAATCAAAGTTTAGCAGTTGGAGATAAGGTAGAAGTTTTAATTGATATTAGGGAAGATGCTTCTGGTCAATTAATTTTATCACACAGAAAGGCAAGAGTAATACAAGCTTGGGATCGTATTAATTCAGCTCATGATACTGGAGAAATTATAAATGGATATGTTAAATGTCGAACAAAAGGTGGTATGATAGTAGATATTTTTGGCATTGAAGCATTTTTACCTGGCTCACAAATAGATGTTAAACCAATCCGTGATTATGATCAATTTGTGAATAAGACTATGGAATTCAAAGTAGTTAAAATTAATCATGAATTCAAAAATGTTGTAGTTTCTCATAAAGCTTTAATTGAAGCAGATATAGAATTACAGAAGAAAGAAATAATTAAACAATTAGAAAAAGGTCAAATATTAGAAGGAACTGTTAAAAACATTACAACTTATGGGGTTTTTATGGATTTAGGAGGTGTAGATGGATTGATCCATATTACAGACCTTTCTTGGTCAAGAATAAATCATCCAAATGAAATTGTAGAATTAGATCAAAAACTAAAAGTTGTAATATTAGATTTTGATGAAGATAAATCGAGGATTCAATTAGGATTAAAGCAACTAAGCAAACATCCATGGGAAGCATTAGGTGACGATATAAAAATTGGAGATGTTATAAAAGGTAAAGTTGTGGTTATTGCAGATTATGGTGCATTTATTGAGATAGCAGAAGGTGTAGAAGGACTAATACATGTTTCAGAGATGTCCTGGTCTACTCATTTAAGATCTGCACAAGATTTTGTCAATGTAGGGGATAAAATAGAAGCTAAAATATTAACATTTGATCTAGAAGATAGAAAAATGTCACTTGGAGTTAAACAGCTAACTCCTGATCCATGGACAGATATTACGAATAAATATCCTGTTGGGTCAAAACATAAAGGCATTGTGCGGAATTTTACAAATTTTGGAGTTTTTGTTGAATTAGAAGAAGGTGTTGATGGTTTAATATATATATCTGATCTTTCATGGACTAAGAAGATTAAACATCCACGTGAATTTTGTAATACAGATGATAAAATTGAAGTAGTTGTTTTAGAGTTGGATGCAGATAATAGAAAACTTAGTTTAGGACATAAGCAACTTACAGAAAATCCTTGGAACAAATATGAAGAAGAATTTCCATTAAATTCTATACATAAATCTGAAATTTCTGAAATGGTGCCTAAAGGTGCAATAGTAAAATTTAATGAAGATGTAACAGGTTTCGTTCCTTTCAGACACTTAGTTAAAGAAGACGGATCAAAATTAAATGTCAAAGAAAAGGCTGAATTTAAAGTAATAGAATTTAATAAAGATTCTAAGCGAATTGTCTTATCTCATACTCAAACATATAATAAAAAGGAAGAAGACTCTCCTAAATCTACAAAAAAGAAGAAGGCAAAAATAAAAGAAAAAGTAGATGCAAAAAATACAATAGGGGATGCAAATAAACAATTAAAAGAGTTAAAAGATAAAATGGATGGAAAATAAATTAAAGCCTTTCAATTTGAAAGGCTTTTTTATTCGTTATTAATGTTTTAAATTTTCTATATTTAAGTATTATATTTTCTATGAAAAAATCAATAATCCTTAATTCAGATGAACTTAAGATAACTATAGAAAGACTAACATGTCAATTAATAGAGAAACATGATGATTTCTCAAATACAATTTTAGTTGGATTACAGCCAAGGGGCAAATATCTATGTAATAGAATAGTAGAAATCTTAAAAACGAAATATCATTTTAACAACCTTAATCATGGGCTATTAGATATAACTTTTTACAGGGATGATTTTAGAAGAAAAGAAAAAATACTAGAGGCAAGCAGAACTGATTTTATTTTATCTGTTGAAAATAAAAATGTAGTCTTTATTGATGATGTATTATTTACTGGAAGAACTGTAAGAGCAGCTTTAACTGCAATTGAGTCATTTGGTCGTCCTAAATCTATTGAGCTATTAATTCTAATTGACAGAAGATTTAGTCGTGAACTTCCTATTCAACCAGACTATAAAGGGTTGCAAGTAGATGTTTATGAAAATCAAAAAGTTCTGGTTGAATGGAGTGATGATAGTAAAAATGATTATGCTTATATGACATATATTAAAAATCATGAGTGAATTAAGTGTTAAACATCTATTAGGAATAAAGGATCTTAATCTTAATGATATTGATCTAATATTTAAAACTGCTGATAATTTTAAAGAAATTATTAATAGGCCTATAAAAAAGGTTCCTTCTTTAAGAGATGTTACAATTGCAAATTTATTTTTTGAAAATTCAACTAGAACTAAGCTCTCTTTTGAACTAGCTCAAAAAAGACTATCTGCTGATATAATTAATTTTTCATCATCTCAATCATCCGTAAAAAAAGGGGAAACCTTAATTGATACTGTAAATAATATACTATCAATGAAAGTTGATATGATTGTTTTAAGACATCCTAATCCAGGAGCACCGATTTTAATTTCTGAAAAGGTTTCTGCCTCTATAATAAATGCAGGAGACGGAGCTCATGAACATCCAACACAAGCACTTTTAGATTCCTATTCAATTAGAGAAAAACTAGGAAATATCAAAAATAAAAATATATTAATTGTAGGAGATATAATGCATAGTAGAGTTGCTCTATCTAATATTTATGCTTTACAACTTCAGGGAGCAAATATTATGGTTTGTGGCCCTAAAACATTAATTCCAAAACATTTACATAAACTAGGAGTTAAAATTGAATACAATCTATTAAAAGCCCTTAGATGGTGTGATGTAGCTAACATGCTAAGAATTCAGAATGAAAGAATGAAAAGCAGTTATTTTCCATCAATAAGAGAATACAAAAAACATTATGGACTTACTATGAATCATTTAGAGCTTCTAGACAATGAGATCATTGTCATGCATCCTGGACCAATAAACAGAGGAGTTGAAATATCTAGCGATGTAGCAGATTCAAAATATTCGATAATATTAGATCAAGTTGAAAATGGTGTTGCTATTAGAATGGCAGTTATTTACCTGCTTGCAAAAAAGAATACGTTTAGAGTAGAATAATAGAAAATTAATAAGATATTTTGTAGTATTAATATGAAGGATTTAAGCAATTATAGAAAAAACTATTATAAGGATAAACTTTCAGAGAAATTTACCCCAAAGCATCCTTTTGAGCTTTTTAGTATATGGTTTGAAGATTCTGTCAAGAATTCAGATGATCGTGAAGTTAATACAATGATTTTGAACACTATTGGAGGAGATGGATTCCCTAAAGGACGTGTGGTTTTGTTAAAATATTTTACTAATGAAGGTTTTACATTTTTTACCAATTATAAAAGTGAAAAAGGGATTTCAATAATGAATAACAACAAAGTATCTTTGACTTTTTATTGGGAACATCAAGAGAGACAAGTTATAATTAAGGGTATAGCAGAAAAAACAGAAGAAGCTATTAGTAATAAGTATTTTCAATCAAGACCTTTCGGAAGTAAGATAGCAGCTCATGTTTCAGAAAATCAAAGTTCTATACTTCCTAACAGAAAATCAATAGAAGAAAAATTTAATAATCTGTCTTCACAATTGCAAAATAAAAAAATAGAAAGACCAAGTTATTGGGGAGGATA
>CAZXST010000066.1:0-4968 GCA_964643205.1 uncultured Flavobacteriaceae bacterium
TAAATGGAGGAAAAGTCTCAAGTTCTATCTCTAAAAACACTTCATTTATATTGGCTGGATCAAATATGGGCCCTAGTAAAAAACAAAAGGCAGAAGTCTTGAGTGTTAAAATAATTGGGGAAGAGGAGTTTATTAAAATTATTTATTCTAAATAATAAATAATTTTATAAGACTAAAAGGACCATTTTAATCTTGCATAATACCCATTAATTTTATTAAGAATAACTACAGGCATATCAGGATTAAATTCATCATCCATATAGAAAAATTGTCCAATTATACTTGCATCAAGGGATTCATTAATTTCATAAGAAATATTAGGTGAGAAGAAAAACAAATCAATTCCTTCACCATATAATAGAGTAAAAGATGAATTTATTGCAGGGGTAACAAATGCAGATGCCTGAATTAAAAAACTATTTTTTGAAGGCATTAAATTTTTTGGAGATAGTACGTTCTTTGTTACCGCTTGAAGATTGAATCCATAAGGGTCTGAAAATCCATTTGAATTATACAGATGAGATGCTAAAATATAAAAACCATTTTTGAATGAGTAGTCTATTGATGTAGAGAGGCTAGTAGAATTTTTCTCAGAAGAATCCTCTGAAATAAAGTAGGTGATTTCACCCTTAAATCCTGCGTTTTTTATATTTCCAGCCCATCCACCTCCTAAGGCTATATCATCGTAATAATTTGCTAGTAAAAACTGAAAATCATATCCAATTTTGTTTATTTTATACAGTGCAGCAATCACTGAGTTGTTGATTCCTATGGTTTGATTTATGAATGTTGATGGCTTATAAACAATATCCAAACTCGATAAATCATCTCCAGTATATTGAAAACGAATAACATCTGATCCAGGCCTTTCTATATAATCAAAATCAATAAAATTATAAGCATTAAACAGGTCATTTGAATTCCATATAGTATTTATTCCCCAATTAACCCTCTGACGGCCAATGCTTATTTCAATTTTTTCTTTTTGATATTTCAGCCACATTCTATCGATCATAGAATGTATTTTAAATTTAGGGTCATTAACAAAATAATGAGATAAATCAACCCATCCATTATCAGAGTTAAAACCACCCTCATTAAACAGTATACGGTTTCTTAATTCTAGGCCTATTGAAAAATTTTCTTGTATATAACCCCTAATATTAAGCCTATTATGAATTAAATGATTTGTTTGGGATTCTTGATGATTTAGGCCTTGAAATTCTAGATATGAAGGTAAATAGGTTATATATCCACCTAAGGTAAATTCTGTCTTTTTTTCTTGACCTTGTAATTCAATACAGGATACTATGATAAGAAAAAATAGAAAAAATTTATTTTTTAATATCCTTAATAATTTTTCCATCTTCTAAAGTTACAACTCTTCTTGCTCTATCAATAACCCTCTGATCATGAGTAGAGAATACAAACGTGATATTTTCTTGCTTATTTAATTTAGACATAATGTCTAGTAATTTTGCTGTAGATTTTGAATCTAAATTAGCTGTTGGTTCATCTGCTAGTATAAATTTTGGTTTTGAAGCAAGCGCCCTTGCAACTGCCACTCTTTGCTGCTGACCACCAGAAAGTTCTGCTGGTCTTCTCTTTGACATATTGCTCATACCTACTTCACTTAATAAATCACTTGATCTCTGATCCATATCCTGTTTATTATAGCCTTGCATTAACATAACCATTTCAATATTTTCCTTGGCTGTTAGCACAGGTATTAGGTTATAAGCTTGAAACACAAAGCCTATATTATTTAATCTAAATTTTATCATTTGACCTGATGAATATGATGAAATTACTTCATCATCTATAATTACCTTACCGCTTGTTGGATCATCTAGACCACCTATACAATTTAATAATGTAGTTTTTCCTGATCCAGAAGGGCCTACAATGGCAGTAAATTCTCCATCAGAAATTTCTAAGTTTACATTATCTACAGCCTTAACTTTTAAACTGCCTTGTTTATATGTTTTTTTTAAATTTTCTGTTTCTATCATAATTTGATATTTAAATTGATTTTGTTGCTTCTACTGGATTTATTTTAAGAGCTCTTATTGCAGGAAATATTGATGAAATGGATGAAATCAATATTACCAATAAACTCAAATTAAAATAATATTCAATTGGAAGCTTTAAATAGAGTATTGTTCCTACACCAAAGTTTTCAAGTCCAGACCCTACAACACTTAAATCTATACCACTCACACTATAATAATCTATAGTAATATATGTGATAAGAAGACCAAATGGTATAGCAACTAAAGAAAGAAATACAGTCTCAAAACAAATCATTAAGAATATATAAATCTTTGTCATTCCTATAGACATAAGCATTCCTATTTCTTTTTTTCTTTCAAGAATTGCCATAAGCATAGTATTGATAATACCAAAGGATAAGCCAGAAAGGACAATTAACATAAATATGTATAAAAATGAACCTAACATTTGATTTGCATAAGCGAGTTCAACAGCAATTTCATCCCAAGATTTAACATCTAGCGTATTATTAATTTTCTGTAGATCTAATTTTAATGATTCATTTAAAGAGTTAGTCGTAACACCGCCATCAACAGTTAAAATAGGAATTTCATGGTAGCTTTTTAAATCAGGTATATTAGAAAATATAGAACTATTTTTTACAAAAACATTGTAATCATCAAACATTCCATTTCCAGATTTAAAAATACCCTCAATTCTAAATAACAAGGATGTTATATCTCCATTTACATTTTGGAAAGCTATAACTACCTTAGATCGAAGTTTTAGATTTAGTTTCTCTGCTAACTTTTTGCCAACAACCATTGTGTTTGATCTTTCAGATTCAAAATAATCCCCTTCAACAATTTTAGTATATACATTAGTTACTTTCATCTCAGTTTCAGGATTGATTCCAAGAACATTTACTCCATAGGAACCAGTAGAATTTGATAACATGCCGTTTATTACAACTCTTTTGGAATAGGCTTTTACTCTATTATCTTGTTTTAATTTTTTTTCTAAATACTGAATATTAGAAATAGTATCGCTTAGAGAATATTCTTTAGAGAACTCTTTATCATGTATTTGAATGTCAGCTAGGTAGGTGTTTATTGCCGTATCCATCCGTTGACTATTTAAAGTAATCATTAAAGATGAAATTATTAGTCCTCCATACAATCCTAATACTATGGAGAGAATTACTACCAGACTTCTTTTTTTATTTCTCCAGATATTTCTCCACCCTATTTTTATTAATGTAATTATATTCATTCTTTCATAGCTTTTACAGGGTTTAAAGATAAAATCTTAATAGCTGGATAAATTGATATAAGTATCGAAATAGCAAAAATAAAAAGTGCGTGAGAGATAGGTATATCCCAATTTATAGAAAAAGGCACTACTGGATCAAAACCAAATTCACCCATTGCATCACCTAATCCTTCCCCAAAACTTTCCATATTAATTGGATTTTTATTGAAATAATTTGAAATAGGTCTAGTTATTGCTACTCCAATTATTACTCCTATAGATGAGAGTATAATAGTTTCTAATAATATTATCAGATATAACTTTATTCTATTCATTCCAATTGAGAGTAAGACACCAAATTCGTACATTCTCTCTTCTGTCATCATAAGAACTGTTCCAAACATACCAAAGCATACAATTACATATAATATAAAAGCCATTATTAATCCTCCTACATTATCTGCTGTAATCATTTGATCCAATTCAGGAAGAATTTCTTTCCATGTCATAACTTCATAATCATTAGAAATAGCCTTTTTAATATCTTCTGCTATATTTTTTTCATCGTAATATTCTTTCTTGTTAACAATAAGATGAGTAGCAATATTTTCTGATGATATATATTCCTGAGCTGATTTTATGTCCATAAAAATGGTCATCTCATTTAATTTGGGATTTTTTAAATCAATTATTCCATTAGCTACATATTTTCCTGCAGCCATCATACCTTGATAACCTTGGCCAAAAAGCACTAAGGTGTCTCCGAGTTTGACATCAAAATATTCTGCTATTCCTTTACTTAAAATTATTCCATCAGTACTATCAAAAGACGTTGAACCTTCTATTATTTTATTATCCCAATCTGATATTAGCTGTTCTTTTTCAACTTCAATACCAGTAATTATTGTTCCTTTAGATTTTTCTCCTTTTGAAACCAAAGAAAATGTTTGAAGTCGTTTTGAAATATTATCAACGCCAGTAATAGAACTAATTTTATCAATAAGTATATCGTCTACTTCCATTGAATTATTAACACTTTGTTTTTCCCAATATCCATTAGCATGAACTTGAATATAACCAGAATAAGACTGTACAACTGTTTTTATAATGCTGTCATAGAACCCAAGCTGCATGCATCTCATTAAAATTACAAGGATTAATGCTCCTGAAATAGAAAGGGTGCTTATTAAAGTTCTTTTATTATTTCTCCAGATATTTCTCCAGGCAATTTTTAGAATCATCTTAAATTTTTCATATAGTTAGGCATGAAAAATCGACTGTTTATATACAGGTCAAATTCCCATACCAGCCTTTCAACAATTGTCTTATTACCTTCTTTTTCTAATGGGATAAATTCAATTATTGAAGGCAGTTTCTTTCCGTCAAAATTCTTTACTGCTTTGCCATGCATAATACTTACAAGTTCGTTATACTCATCAAAGAATTGTGTTTTTAATTGCATGTAATCAATTTTGTCTATCCACATGACTAGTTTTCCCCAGACAACAGGTGCATCTTCCTTAGGAATAAGTTCAATAATCCAACAATCTAGACCTCCTATTGATTCTTCACCAATTATAGAATTGGTATAATCATTTTGTATTGATGATCTTTGAACAAGATCATCATTTGTAAAATCTGTCCCCATCCAGTTTTGCATCATCATTGACGGAGGAAGTTTTATTGTTCTCTCTATGGATGGGATATAATTCCACACTTCATTTT
>CAZXST010000067.1:0-4901 GCA_964643205.1 uncultured Flavobacteriaceae bacterium
CCATCAATAAAACTTCCTGATTCTGTGACATTAGTTAATGCAAAATAAGTCATCATTAAACCACCAAATATTAAAAGTATAACCTGAATAACATCAGTCCAGGCTACTGCTGCAAGACCACCCCATAAAGAATATGCTGCTGCAAATAAGCCAAGACCAATAATACTTCCAAAAAGCAAACTTCCATCACCAGTTCCTATAACAATATCCAATGCTTTAGCTCCTAAAAACAATACAGTTGTTAGATTTACAAAGACAAATAATCCAATCCAAAAAACAGCTAGAATTGTTTTTAAATTGGCACTAAATCTTTTTTCTATAAATTCTGGGATAGTATAAAGTCCTTTTTCAATAAAAATTGGTAAAAAATATTTTCCAACCACAAGAAGTGTTATTGCTGCCATCCATTCATATGATGCTATAGCAAGTCCAGCTGCAAACCCAGAACCATTCATTGCTATAAATTGCTCAGCTGAAATATTTGCAGCTATCAGTGATGCACCAATGGCCCACCATGGAAGGGATTTACTTGCCAGAAAATAGTCCTCTGTACTTTTCTCCTTACCATCTTTACTTCTAGAAACCCACAATCCAATAGCTAAAATCACAAAAGCATAGCTTATAAAAACAAAATAATCCCAAAATTCAAAACCTGTGTCCATAGTATTAATTATTCTACAATTCGTAGATCTTTATTAAAAACATAATAATCTTTATCAATCTCAATAAATTCCTGTTTTATAGCTGTTTCTTTCCATGAATTTTCTGGATATAACCATTGTTTATTATTATCTATTGAAACCTCTATAGGCATGTTAAATCCATCAATTGTGTTTGCCCAACGATATTTTAAAACATTATTCATTATAGAGTATTCTAATATAGGAATTCGATAATCTCTTAAATACTGGTCAAAAACAAATGTTAGATCAAAACCAATATTTTCTGAAATATAATCCTCGATTTGTTTGGAAGTAACAGTTTGATGATAAAATTCTTCATTTAATCCTCTTAAAACTTGTCTCCATATTTGATCATCCTTTGCAATTTGTCGCAATGTATGCAGTAGGTTAGCTCCTTTTGCGTACATATCACCTGAACCTCCTTTATTTACATTATAAGGTCCAATAATAGGTTTTCTATTTCCTATACCTCTTCTAGATCCAATCACATATTCTGCCGAAGCTTCCTTTCCAAAATGATAATCAACATATAGGTTTTCAGAATAACATGTAAATCCTTCATGAACCCACATATCAGCTATATCTTTATAGGTTATATTGTTAGCAAACCACTCATGTCCTGATTCATGAATAATTATGTAATCAAATTTTAGTCCCCAACCAGTACGAGATAAATCTCTACCTAGGTATCCTTGCATGTATTTATTCCCATAGGTAATAGAGCTTTGGTGTTCCATACCTAAATAAGGAACTTCTACAAGTTTAAAACTATCTTCATAAAAGGGGTAAGGGCCGAACCAATACTCAAAAGCATCTAACATCATAGGAACTTGTTTGAATTGCTCCTTTGCTTTTTCTAAATTATCTCTAAGCACATAATAGTCTATATCAAGAATTCCTTTTTCACCATCATACTTTTCAGAAAAATTGACATAATCGCCAATATTAATATTTACTCCATAATTATTTATTGGATTGCTAACAAACCACTGGTATGTTTTAGTGTTATCATTCTTTTCAATTACATTTCTTAATCTGCCATTAGATACATTAACTAGATGTTTAGGAACATTTACACTCATAAGCATACTATCAACCTCATCATACATATGATCTTTATTTGGCCACCAAACACTTGCTCCTAAACCCTGACAAGATGTGGCAATAAAATCTATTCCATTTTCATCCTTTTCCCAAGATAATCCACCATCCCATGGAGCTCTAACAGCTACTTTAGGATTTCCTTCATATTCAATGGTAATATAATTTACTTTGCCAGGTTTTTGTTTTTTCTTTAATTCTATAAAATAAGCATTACCTTCTCTAGAAAAGTCTAATGATTTGTTGTTTTGTTTAACTGAAGTAATATCCATAGGTTCTTGCAGATCAATTTGCATTAAGTTATTAGATTTTAAAACAGTATATCCAACAGTATTACTTCCTTTAATGGTTTTTTTCTCAGGATCAACTTTAATATCTAAATGATAATAATTTAAATCCCACCAAGATCTTTCAGGGGTAATCGTACCTCTTAAAGTGTCTTGTCTAGTGAAATTATTCTTTTCTTGAAAAATCCCTTGAGCAGTTAATTGAATAGATAGTGAAAATAATACAATGTTTAGTAGTATAAACGATCTTGACATGTCAGTCTTATTTGATTTTAATTAAATTTGCAATTGCGACTCAATTTAGCAAAATATTCTAAATGAACAATAAGTTAATAATATTAATCATCCTATCATTTTTTTATAGCTGTAATGAAACAGGATTAATTCTAGATTCTGATAATGGAGGTCTTCTTCTGCCAGATGGTTTTGGAGCTTTAGTGGTAAGTGATGGTGTTGGCGAGAGTAGGCATATAGCAGTTAATACTAATGGAGATATATATGTTAAGTTAAGAATAGATAGTGGAAAGAACGGAAATGTTGCTCTAAGAGATGTAGATGGAGACGGAAAAGCAGATATAACTGAGCGTTTTGGAGATTACCCAAATGATGGGAGATTTGCAACTGAAATGAAAATACACAACGGGTATTTATACTTTAGCTCTGAGCTTGTGGTGTATAGACAGAAGTTAGACAAATCAAAATTAATTCCTGATAGTAAGCCTGAGGCACTAGTTATAGATCCTTATCCTATTAGATGGCACAATGCTAAATCCTTAGCATTTGATGGAAAAGGAGGGATGTATGTCACCTTTAGTGGATATACAAATTCGTGTGAAGATTTAACAAGAGGCTATGATGATCCTATGGCAACAGTTCTTGGCAAAGATCCTTGTGATGAGCTTGAGTATTTAGGGGCAATATGGAAGTTTGATGAGAATAAACTAAACCAAAGTTTAAATGATGGAATAAGGTATGCTACTGGAATAAGAAGCGTAGTAGGAATAACTTGGAATAAAAAAGATGACAAACTATATGCAGTAAACCACGGAAGGGACTATTTATACAATCATGCTCCTAAGTATTTTTCACAGTGGGAAAATTCTGTTTTACCTGCAGATGAGTTTATGTTAATTGAAGAAGGAGATGATTTTGGTTGGCCTTATACTTACTACGATCATTTTAAGGAAAAAAGAATGTTAGCTCCAGAATATGGTGGAGATGGCAAAAAAGAAGCCAATGGTTATAAAGATCCTATATTAGGGTTGCCTGCACATTGGGCACCAAACGATCTGTTATTTTATTCTGGAGATCAATTTCCAGAAAGATATAAAAACGGTGCTTTTATTGCTTTTCATGGATCAACAAATCGAACACCCTACCCACAAGCAGGTTACGTAGTTGGTTTTATTCCATTTAAAGATGGAAAACCCACTGGAGAATGGGAAATATTTGCTGATGGTTTTGCAGGAGTTGATGTAATAAAACAAATGAAAGATGCAAAATATAGACCTATGGGCTTAGCTCAAGGACCTGATGGTTCCTTGTTTATATCTGAATCAAAAAAAGGGAAGATATGGAGAATTATTTTTCAAGGATCTAAGGAAGATTTTGGTTCAGATCAGCTTAAAAAAATGGACCGAAGAAGGTTTGTTAGTTATCTTAAAAAACCTATCGAAAACTTAGATATTATTAAATAAAATAATTTTTCATAAATTGTCTCATTATACAATTTAATATACTTCATTATGAGACAACATAGCTTATTATACATTCTAGTACTATTTTTAATTACAAACCTTTCTTATAGTCAAAAACAAAAGAAGGATAAATCACAACCTCTTGATGAGATAAGTATAAGTGCTTTAAAATGGAGGTCTGTTGGACCAGCACTTACTTCAGGAAGAATATCAGATATTGCTGTTAATCCTGATAATCCATTTGAGTATTATGTGGCTGTATCTTCTGGAGGTGTATGGAAGACTGTTAATGCAGGTTTAGAGTATACACCAGTATTTGATGGTGAAGGTTCATATTCAATAGGATGTGTAACCATAGACCCCAACAATAGTAGTGTAATATGGGTAGGATCAGGTGAGAATAACAACCAGAGATCAGTAGCATATGGGGATGGAGTATATAAATCTAATGATGGAGGGAAGTCTTGGAAAAATATGGGCTTAAAAAACTCAGAACATATTGGAAAAATAATTGTTCACCCTAATAATTCAGATGTAGTTTATGTTGCTGCTATTGGTCCTTTATGGAACAAAGGAGGGGATAGAGGTTTATATATGACTAAAGATGGTGGTAAAACATGGAGTAATATATTATCTGTAGACGAGCATACAGGAGTGAATGATGTTGTAATGGACCCTAGAGATCCAAACGTAATGTATGCGTCAACTCACCAAAGAAGAAGACATGTGTACACTTATGTAGGAGGAGGTCCAGGTTCTGGCTTACATAAGACAACTGACGGAGGTTCAACATGGAATAAGATAAATAAAGGACTTCCAAAAGTAGAAATGGGACGTATAGGACTTGCTATATCTCCAGCTGATCCAGAGGTGATTTATGCAATAGTTGAAGCATCAGAAAGAAAAGGAGGATTTTACAAGTCTACTAATAGAGGAGCTAGTTGGGATAAACAGAGTAGTCGTGTAACAAGTGGAAATTATTATCAAGAAATTATTGCAGATCCAGTAGACGTAAATACTGTGTATTCTATGGATACGTGGATGCATGTTACCCATGATGGCGGAAAGACATTTAAAAATGTAGGAGAAGATTTTAAACATGTTGATAATCATTCTATGTGGATTAATCCAGA
>CAZXST010000068.1:0-4900 GCA_964643205.1 uncultured Flavobacteriaceae bacterium
AAACAGGTATAAGTATGTTCTATACATCAGTAGTTCTTTTCTTTGGTTTTTCAGTTTTTATAGTATCAAATTTTGGCGGTACTGTTGCTCTTGGGGCATTAGTTTCTGCTACACTACTACTAGCAATGCTCTCAAATCTTCTACTGTTGCCTTCATTGCTTTTATCCCTTGAAAGGAGTATAGCAAATGAAAAAGTATTAAAGCAGCCTAAAATTCAAATTCTTACAGATGAAGAGGAATTATTGAATTAATTTCTAGCAAAACCATATCTTTGAATTAAATTACAATTAATGAGTAATACTACTGTTTTCAAAATATTAAATGAATTAAAGAAAAATCAAACAATAGAAGTTTGTGGGTGGGTGAAAACATTTAGAGCAAATAGATTTATTGCGTTAAATGATGGATCCTGTCTTGAGAATATTCAATGTGTAATTGATTTTGAAAATACGGATGATAATATTCTTAAAAAAATTACAACTGGGAGTTCTGTTAAAATATTTGGTAAAATTGTTAAAAGTAAAGGAGCAAAACAGGCTATAGAAATTCAGGTGAATAAAATTGATATTCTAGGAGAATCAAATCCAGATCAATACCCGATTCAACCAAAGAAACACTCATTTGAATTTTTAAGAGAAAATGCTCATTTAAGAACAAGAACCTCAACATTTAATGCAATAATGAGATTAAGGTCATCATTGTCATTTGCAATTCATAAATTTTTTAATGAAGAAGGATTTTACTATGTACATACTCCTATTATAACGGGGAGTGATGCTGAAGGAGCTGGAGAACAATTTAGAGTTACGACCTTGAGCCCAAAAAATCCTGAATTAAATCTGGACAAAGATGTTGATTTTAAAAAAGATTTTTTTGGCAAAGAGACAAAACTGACTGTTTCTGGTCAACTAGAAGCAGAAGCATATGCAATGTCTCTAGGGAAAGTGTACACTTTTGGTCCCACATTTAGAGCTGAAAATTCTAATACATCAAGACATCTTTCTGAGTTTTGGATGATAGAGCCTGAAGCTGCCTTTATGGATATAAATGGTAATATGGATTTAGCTGAAAATTTTCTAAAATATATATTAGAAGATATTGTTAATACTAATAGTAGTGAATTGAAATTCTTAGAATCAAGACTTATAGATGAAGAGAAAAAAAAGCCTGCAAAAGATAGGAGCGAAATGAGCTTAATTGAAAAAATTAATTTTGTTATTAAGAATAAGTTTAAACGTATTACTTACACTGAGGCAATTGATATTTTAAGAGATTCTAAGCCAAACCGAAAAAAGAAATTTGAATATATAATTAAAAATTGGGGCTGTGATTTACAAAGTGAACACGAAAAATTCCTGGTTGAAAAACATTTTAAGTGCCCTGTTATAATATATAATTATCCTACAGGAATAAAATCATTTTATATGAGATTAAACGATGATAATAAAACAGTAAGAGCGATGGATATTCTTTTCCCAGGAATAGGAGAAATTGTTGGAGGATCTCAGAGAGAAGAAAGAGCTGATGTGCTGAAGAAAAGAATGAGAGAGATTGGTGTTGATGAAAAAGAATTATGGTGGTATAATGACCTTAGAAAATTTGGTACTGCTATACATTCTGGTTTTGGCCTTGGATTTGAAAGGCTAGTAATGTTTGCAACTGGGATGTCTAATATTAGAGATGTCATGCCATTCCCTAGAACTCCTCAAAATGCAGAATTTTAAATATCTCATGCCTCATGAAACAATATTTAAAATTAAAATTAAATCAAAAACTATCTCCCCAACAAATTCAATTAATGAAGTTAATCCAACTTCCAACCATTGATTTTGAACAAAAAATTAAACAAGAATTAAATGAAAATCCTGCTCTAGAAATCAGAGACAATAGCAATGATGTATTAGATGAAGATTTTTCAAATTCAAATGAAGTTGAATTAAATAATGAATCAATTGATGATGAAGATATAAATATTGAGGATTATATTAATTATGATGATACTCCAGCATATAAACTAAGTTATAATAAAAATAACGATAGTGAAAACAATGAAATTCCCTTTGCATCTGGAATATCATTTACAGAGTACTTATTGAACCAACTTAACACTTTAAGATTAAATGATGAAGAAGCAAAAATTGCAGAATTTTTAGTTGGAAGCATAGACAATAGCGGTTATTTAAGACAAAATACTGATGAGATAATAGATGACTTGGCTTTTACTCAAAATATTGAGGTATCAACTGAAAAATTGAACAAAATTCTATCTATTGTTCAACAATTAGATCCCCCTGGCGTAGGGGCTCAATCACTTCAAGAATGTCTTATATTACAATTAAAGAGAAAACCTTCAAATAAACAGATTAAGCTTGCAAATAATATTATTGAAAACTCCTTTGATCAATTTTCTAAAAAGCACTTCAATAAATTAATAGAAAAATATCATATTGATGAAAAAGAATTAAAAGCTGCAATCAATGAAATTGAAAAGTTAAATCCCAAGCCAGGAAATAGTTATTCAAACTATGAAAAACCTATTGAACAAATAATCCCTGATTTTAAAATAGAAATTTCCAATAACGCACTAGCTCTCACTCTAAATAATAGGAATAATCCTGTTTTAAAAATATCTAATCATTATAATGAAATGTTAAAGGGATATAAACTAGATAAGAAAAAAACAAAGTCACAAAAGGAGGCAATCCAATTCATTAAACAAAAGTTAGATTCTGCGAAATGGTTTATCGATGCTGTAAAACAAAGGCAAGAAACTCTCTATGTTACAATGCATGCAATTATGAAATATCAAGAAAAATATTTTCTTAGTGGTGATGAAAAAAAAATAAAACCCATGATCTTAAAAGATATTGCTGAAAAAATTGAAATGGATATCTCAACAATATCAAGAGTTGCAAATAGTAAATACGTTGATACGCCTTATGGAACTAAATTGTTGAAAGAATTTTTTAGCGAATCTATGACTACTCAATCAGGAGAAGAGATTTCAACAATTGAAATAAAAAAAATTTTAGAAACAATTATAGCAAATGAAAATAAGAGAGCTCCACAAACCGATGAAAAACTTGTTAAAATATTAAAACAGAAAGGCTATAAAATAGCTAGGAGAACAGTTGCAAAATACAGAGAACAATTAAATATTCCAGTAGCAAGACTTAGAAAAGAAATCTAATTTTTATTTAAAGAGACATCACCAATTCTAGTAGTATAATTAATCTTAAGTGCATTCACTTTTCTTAATTCCTGCTTAATATCTCCAACTATACCCATATTAGTTTCTTTGTCAACCTTTAATGCTGTGGTTAAAAAAGGCCTTACTTCTTCCCTCTTTGATTCTCTCTCAGCATAAATAAAAGCAGGTATATCTGAAACCTCCGAAAATTTATCATTTAATTGAATTCTTGCCTCTGTACCAAATTGAGATTGATATCCATAATTAGGTTTCCCCGCATATATGTACATTACAAGATCCTTCTTATCAAGCTTCTCAACCTGATTTGCAGCCGGCAATTCATTTTTTATCTTTAATTCATTATCCCGCATAACAGTTGCTACCATAAAAAAGAACAATAGCATAAATACAATATCTGGCAAGGATGCCGTATTTACTGCTGGAATTTCTCCTTTATTCTTTTTATTAAATTTTGACATAAATAAATTTTAACTATTGAACCTCAGATAATTTTTGCGGATAATCATTTCTAAGATTATTAATTTTCTCCTTTAATTTTTGCTTATTTCCAGGCCAATTAACATCTTTATAGTTTTTCAACATCTCTGAATATGATTCGCCATAAAGCTCTTCTCCTCTAACATTCCTTAAATGAGTATATGCTGCAACAAGTTCATTTTGTACAGAAATATATGCAGCATAAGAAGTTTCTCTTTCATTCTTTAAAGAAACTATAGCCTTGTCTGGATTGTCAGAAGAACTAGGGTCTCCTTTTCCCTTACAGTAGTCACACGCATCTTCTCCTTTACCACCTCCATTATCCAAGAATTCTATTGCAGCAGCTCTAATATCTTCCAATTCCATTAATTCATCTTCAACAAGAATTTGGTCCTTGCCATTTAATAGCACTGTAAAAATATTTTTTTGTTTAATTATTACATCCTCCTCCTGTTCTTCTATAGGGGGAAGTTTTCTGCTAATACCTGAATCTGTTTCAATAGTAGTTGTAACTAGGAAAAAAATTAATAGCAAAAAAGCTATATCAGCCATTGATCCTGCATTTACTTCTGGAGATGATCTTCTTGCCATAAATTATTTTCTACTTTTTATACCAAACCATAACATTGACCCGCTTGCAATTAGTATAAGAGAATAAAACATAAACAATGCTGCACTTATTAACTTAGATCCTGCAGCTGATAACATTTTACCATCTCTAAGAGGAGTTTCTTCTCCTCTTGCCAAAACAAAATAGCATATAAGAAATAATACAAGAAAAGCTCCTAAAGTCTTTAATGTACTTCTTAGTGCCGTTTTATCAGAAATTACATTTTTAAATGAATAAAATGCAACGCATGATACAATTAATCCCATAATTAAATAGGCAACAAATAATATATAATCAATGCCTTGAAGCATGTCCATCATTTGAATCATCAAAACAAATAAAACTCCTAATAACGATAGAGCGTATGCTAAATACTTAATAATTTTGTACGAATTCATAATTGTTATTTCTTATTTATTAACTAATATATCCATAAGTGAAATGGACGCATTTTCCATGTCATTTACTATGCTATCAATTTTTGCTATAATATAGTTATAAAATATCTGAAGAATAATTGCAACAATTAAACCAAATACTGTAGTAAGAAGAGCTACTTTAATACCTCCCGCTACTAATGATGGTTGCATATCTCCAGCTGC
>CAZXST010000069.1:0-4812 GCA_964643205.1 uncultured Flavobacteriaceae bacterium
ATCTATTTCAATTATTGTTTCAGCAGTTTTAATTTCAGAGTCAGTTTCAATAATTGCTATTGTTTCACCTACTTTGATTACTTCATTAATCTTAAAACATTTTTCTATCAAAACTCCTTTATGTTCAGAAGGAACTTCAGAGTCAACCTTATCCGTAGCAATTTCAACTACAGGCTCATCCATATCAATACTATCTCCTACATCTTTTAACCAAGAAGTTAAGGTAGCCTCAGCTACACTTTCTCCCATCTTTGGTAATTTTAATTCAAACTTCCCCACAGTAAAATATTATCGATTAAAATGCTAAACAAAATTAATGAAAAAACATGTAATAAATTATTTATTTAAATCAAATAAAATTACTTGGCCATGTTCTCTAGAATTGTAAGTTCCTATTAGAAAGTTAGATGATTGTGGTATAATTTTAAATATAACTTCTTTTTTTGTTGATAGTTTTTGCATTGTAGAAATAATATTTTTAAAAGTAAGATAATTAGAATCAAAAATAATTTCACAATTTTCTAATTTATCTGATAGTTTTTCAATCGAGTCAATCTTTATAGTTACCCTATTTCTTAAGCCAACATAATCCTTATCTGATATCAAAAAACATTTATTAGGTTTGATTCTAGATCGTAATTTAGATGTAATCATAAATGATTTGAAAAATATAATTAATTCAAGTACCAAAAATGATAAGATCTTATTAAAGATATTCTTAGCTATATATTTTCTATAATATATACCCATAGCTCCATAAAAACTTTTATAATATTTAGAATTTTTACTAGTACTCTCGCCTTTGAAGTGTATTATAGATGTATCTCCATAATAATAATTTTTTAGACCTTTCTTGAGTATTTTAAATGATAGATCAATGTCTTCACCGAACATAAAATATTTTTCATCAAATCCTCCTGTCTCCTCAAATACTTTTCTTTCCATGAACATTATTGCTCCACATAATACATCTACCTGACCAATAGAATCGTCTGATTGTTTATTTGAATAATAATTATTTTTTAAACCAAGAAATTTTTTAATTACCATTGATGTATGAGGTAAATTCCTTTTACTTTCAGGCAAAAAAATACCTTGACCATCAATCATCTTACAAGCAACTATTCCTACATTGTTAATTGATTTTTTGAAGTCTATTATCTTATGAAAAAAATCTTCTGGGACAACAGTATCTGGATTTAAGAAACAAATATTTTCACCCTTAGCTTTTTTAAAAGCTAAATTATTGGCAGAAGAAAATCCTACATTATATTTGTTTCTTATTAAAATAACCTCAGAAAATGATGATTCAATCATATCAATTGTATCATCACTTGAGTTATTATCGACTACTATTATCTCTGACTTTATTTTGATTAAAGAGGCTTTAAGGCTTCTTAAACACAATTCTAGAAAGAATCTAGAATCATAGCTAACTATAATGACTGATAAGTCCAAATCTAATTTTTTATTGAAGTTTCAAAAGGGATCCTATTGGTTATACTTCTAGCCAATGTAATTTCATCAGTATATTCTAAATCGTCACCTATTGAAATTCCTCTTGCTATTGTTGATGTAATAATATTAAATTTATTAATAAGCTTATATATATAGAAATTAGTGGTATCTCCCTCCATTGTTGAGCCTAATGCAAATATTATTTCACTAATTCCTCCCTTATCAATTTTATCTATTAAACTAGATATATTTAAATCATTTGGTCCAATTCCATCTAATGGCGATATTTTCCCTCCTAAAACATGATACAAACCTTTATATGAGCTAGTATTCTCAATTGCCATAACATCCCTTATATCTTCTACAATACAAATCACAGAGTTGTCTCTTCTAGGGTTTGAACAAATATCACACAATTCATTATCACATATATTGTGACAATTTTTACAAAATTTTACCATATGTCGTACTTCAGAAATAGCTTTTGCAAGATCGTCTGATTGATCAGAAGGTTGGCGTAAAAGAAATAATACAAGTCTTAATGCAGTCCTCTTGCCAATACCTGGCAATTTTGATATTTCATTAACAGCTGTTGCAATATGTTTTGAAGAAAATTCCATTTAGCAAACATACAAATTTTACAGATTGAAAAATAAAACGTTTCTAATAAAGAATTATTTGGTAAATCATACAAATAATATGTAATTTGAATAATTATATTCCCCTAATGAACGCAAGCAATATTTTAATTCTAATTGTTGGATATTTCATTCTTCTTTTTGCAATTTCATATATAACAGGGAAGAATGATAGTAATTCTATTTTTTTTAGTGCTGGAAAAAATGCCCCTTGGTATATAGTAGCATTTGGAATGGTAGGAGCATCTTTATCGGGAGTTACATTTATATCAGTACCTGGTTGGATAGAAAGCTCTCAGTTTAGCTATTTACAAGTTGTGTTTGGATATTTCTTTGGCTATTTAGTTGTCAGCCAAGTGCTATTACCTGTGTATTACAAACTTAATCTAACTTCAATTTATGAATATTTAAATTTTAGGTTTGGAACAGTTGCTCACAAAACTGGTGCTTTTTATTTTTTTATTTCTAGGCTTTTAGGTGCATCATTTAGATTATTCTTAGTTGCTATTGTTTTACAACAGTTTGTTTTTGATCAATGGAATATTCCTTTTCCTGTAACAGTTACTATTTCAATTATCTTAATTTGGATTTACACATATAGGGGTGGAATAAAGACTATTGTTTGGACTGACACCTTACAAACATTCTTTATGATTCTGGCTGTACTTATTTCAATTTCTGAAATCTTAAACAATCTTAACTGGAGTTTTGTAGAATTTTTAAAATCTGATGAGTTTGGAAATTATAACACCGTTTTTTTTACTGATAATATAATGGAGAGACATCATTTTTTAAAATCATTTATTGGAGGAATGTTTGTTACTATTTGTATGACTGGATTAGATCAAGACATGATGCAAAAAAATCTAACTTGTAAATCCCTAAAGGATGCACAAAAAAACATGCTGGTCTTCAGTGTTGTACTGGTTATTGTTACATACTTTTTTATGATACTAGGTAGTCTTCTTTTCATTTTTAAAAATAATAATGAAATATTAATGCCTCTAATGGATGGCCAACCTAAAACTGATCTGTTGTTCCCCGAAATTGCATTAAATGGTGAATTAGGTATATTATTGTCTGTAACATTTATTCTTGGTCTTATAGCTGCAGCTTATAGTAGTGCAGATAGCGCACTTACTTCACTTACAACTTCATTCTGCATAGATTTTATTGATATTAAAAATAAAAATGCTAGCATACAAAAAAGTATTAGAAAAAAAGTACACGTAGTAATGAGTCTAACTCTAATTATAATAATCATATTATTTAAATATGTACTTAGTAGTAATGTCATTGACAGTCTACTTACAGTTGCTTCTTATACTTATGGTCCATTACTTGGATTATTTGCTTTTGGATTATATACTAAATATAGCTTAAGAGAAAAAAATATTTATGCTGTGGTTATACTTGCTCCAATTTTAACATATATTTTAAGTATGTCTCCTTCTCTATATGCCTATTATTTTGATTTAAATATTATAGAATGTGGTCAGGAAAAATGGTTATGTGCTAAAAGTTTTGCCTTATCTAACTTATATCAGTTTGGATATGAATTACTGCCAATAAATGGGCTTATAACATTTATAGGACTTTATTTATCTAAAATTAATCCAATAAATGAGAAATAATTATTAGTTATGTCAGTTTGTCAGTAAATCAATTTTGGCATCTTTATTGAAATTAGAATCATGTTAATTAAAAATAGTAAAAAATGAAAAAAGGTAATATTAATGTTTCAGTTGAAAATATTTTTCCGCTAATCAAGAAATTCTTGTATAGTGACCATGAAATTTTTCTTAGAGAACTTATTAGTAATGCAACTGATGCTACTTTAAAACTAAAACATATATCCAGCACAGGAAAAGAAAAAATAAAAGTAAATGATCCCAAAATTGAAGTAAAAATTGATAAAAAAGGGAAAAAACTTCACATTATTGATGAAGGTATTGGCATGAGTGCTGAAGAAATTGAAAAGTATATCAATGAGATTGCATTTTCTGGCGCAGAAGAATTTTTAGAGAAATATAAAGACTCCGAAAAAGATACGGGAATAATTGGACACTTTGGTCTAGGCTTTTATTCAGCATTTATGGTCTCATCTAAAGTTGAGATAATTTCAAAATCTTATAAAAATAAAGCTGCAGCACATTGGACATGCGATGGTTCTCCAAATTATACCCTGGATAAGTCTGATAAAAAGACTATAGGAACAGAAATAATATTACATATTGACAAAGATTCTAAAGAATTTCTTGAAGAAAGTAGAATCTCAGAACTTTTGATAAAGTATAATAAATTTATGCCTATTCCTATAAAGTTCGGGACAAAAGAAGTGACTATTCCACTTCCAAAAGATGCAAAAAAGGAAGAAAAGCCTAAAACAGTAACTGTAGATAATATTATAAACAATCCTGAACCTGCCTGGAAAAAGCAGCCTAAAGATTTAAAAGACGAAGATTATAAAGATTTCTATAAGGAATTATATCCTATGCAATTTGAAGAACCTTTATTCAATATTCACCTAAATGTAGATTATCCATTTAACTTAACTGGTATTCTGTATTTTCCTAAAATTACTAATGATCTAAATATTCAAAAGGACAAAATTCAACTCTATCAAAATCAAGTTTTTGTCACTGACAATGTCGAAGGGATTGTTCCTGAATTTCTAACTCTTCTTAGAGGAGTAATTGACTCTCCAGATATTCCA
>CAZXST010000070.1:0-4704 GCA_964643205.1 uncultured Flavobacteriaceae bacterium
TCACGAAAAATTATTTATAAAAGATTTTTTTGTAATCAATGAAACCTTGTATATTTATGATGAGGATTATTTACAACAATTTGAAATTAAAATTAATTGAATTATGCATATAGCTATAGCAGGAAATATTGGCGCCGGAAAAACCACTTTAACTAAATCACTTGGAAAGCACTATAAATACGAAGTTGAATTTGAAGATGTTGTAGATAACCCCTATTTAGATGATTTTTATAATCAAATGGAAAGATGGAGTTTTAATCTTCAAATCTATTTTTTAAATAGTCGCTTCAGACAATTAAGAGATATTATTAGTAATGGAAGAAATGTAATTCAAGATAGAACTATATACGAGGATGCAAATATTTTTGCACCTAATCTTCATGCTATGGGCCTTATGACAAATCGCGATTACAAAAATTATAGATCCCTTTTTGACTTAATGGAAGAAACAGTTAAATCGCCTGATTTATTAATCTACCTTAGAAGTTCCATTCCAAATTTAGTTTCACAAATACATAAAAGAGGTAGAGAATATGAAAATTCAATAAGCATAGAATATTTAAGCAGGTTAAATGAAAGATATGAAGCTTGGATTCACAGTTATGAAAAAGGTGAATTACTAGTGGTTGATATAGATGATATAGATTTTGTTGAAAGTAAAGATGATCTGCAAAAAATTATTGATCTAGTAGATCAAAAAATAAAAAAGTCATAATTTAAGATCTTTCTTATTTTTTAATCTTGTTTTTTATTCTGAATAATTTTATCTACTTTTTCCATAACTTCATCTTTAGAACCATCAATTTCAAATTCTTCAGAAGTTTCATTACCATTAATGTTTGTGCTAATTGTTACCATAGCAGTTACGTCATCTACTTCATCATTGTTTTGCATATCAACTGATACTTTTATTTCCTTAGATGTTACATCATCAACGTGATTAGATTCTACTGAGTGACCTCCTAAAATTGGAGCAATTACAAGCCCTATAAGACAAGTAAGCTTAATTAAAATATTCATTGAAGGTCCTGAAGTATCTTTAAATGGATCTCCAACAGTATCACCAGTTACAGATGCCTTGTGCGCATCAGAGCCTTTATATGTCATTTCTCCATTAATCTCTACTCCAGCCTCAAATGACTTTTTTGCATTATCCCACGCTCCACCTGCATTATTTTGAAATATAGCCCATAGTACTCCACTTACTGTTACACCTGCCATATAACCTCCTAACATTTCAGCTATAGTTTGGTTATCCATACCAATTAACATAGGCAATACAGTAATAAGTATAGGACTCCCAATGGTTAAAATTCCTGGTAACATCATCTCTTTTAATGATGCTTGAGTAGATATAGCAACACATTTATCATATTCAGGTTTTGCAGTTCCTTTCATTATTCCCGGAATTTCTTTAAACTGTCTTCTAACCTCATATACCATTTCCATTGCTGCTTTACCTACAGCATTCATTGCCAAGGCAGAAAACACAACCGGAATCATTCCTCCAACAAAGAGCATTGCTAAAACTGGTGCTTTGAAAATATTAATTCCATCAATTCCAGTAAATGTCACATAAGCAGCAAAAAGTGCCAATGATGTTAATGCAGCAGAAGCAATAGCAAATCCTTTACCTGTAGCTGCAGTAGTATTACCAACAGAATCTAATATGTCTGTTCTTTCTCTTACAATTGGATCTTGCTCACTCATTTCAGCAACACCTCCTGCATTATCAGAAATAGGTCCAAATGCATCAATAGCTAATTGCATTCCAGTAGTAGCCATCATAGCAGATGCTGATAAAGCTACCCCATAAAATCCTGCAAAAGCATATGCAGCCCAAATTGCTGCTGCAAATAATAATACTGATCCAAATGTAGATATCATTCCTGTAGCTAATCCTGCAATAATATTAGTTGCTGCACCTGTGCTAGATTTCTGAACAATTTCAAGAACTGGCTTTTTGCCTAGTCCTGTATAATATTCTGTAATAGAAGATATTAGCCAGCCAACTACAAGTCCGGTAAGAGTTGCATAGAAAACATTCATAGATGAAATATCTCTAGCTCCCTCTCCAAAAAATTGCATTGTCATAGTTTCAGGCAACATATGGTCTACTAAGAAATAACATGTAATTGCGACTAAAGCAATTGACAGCCAATTACCTTTATTTAAAGCTCCCATTACTTCATCTTCCTTAGCATCATTGGAGTTAATTTTTACTACCATTGTTCCAATAAGAGAAATAATAATACCAAAACCTGCAATTGCCATCGGCAACAGAATTGGTCCAATACCTCCAAAGGCATCATCAATAGATCCGCCCATATCTTTAATAACATAATTTCCAAGTACCATTGCTGCCAAAACTGTTGCAACATAAGATCCAAATAAATCTGCACCCATACCTGCTACATCACCAACATTATCACCAACATTGTCTGCAATTGTAGCTGGATTTCTAGGATCATCTTCAGGAATTCCTGCCTCAACTTTCCCAACTAAATCAGCACCAACATCAGCTGCCTTTGTATATATTCCTCCTCCTACTCTAGCAAATAAAGCAATTGATTCTGCACCTAGAGAAAATCCTGCTAAAGTTTCAAGAACAATAGTCATATCTTCAACAGAAGTCCATGATCCGCCCATGAAAAAATTAAAAAATATTATGAAGAATGCCGTCAATCCAAGTACAGCTAAGCCAGCCACTCCTAATCCCATTACAGTACCACCTGCAAATGAAATATTTAATGCATCTGGCAGACTTGTCTTCGCGGCTTGAGTTGTTCTTACATTTGTCTTTGTGGCAATTTTCATCCCCATATTTCCAGCAAGTGCTGAGAAAAAAGCACCAAAAATAAATGCGACAACTATTAATATATGTGAAGTTGGAACAACAAATGAAATTCCTGCTAGAACTAAACTAACTACGACAACAAAAATTGATAATAATTTATATTCAGCATTTAAAAATGCTAATGCCCCTTCATATATATGATCTGAAATCTCTTTCATCTTGCCATCACCAGCATCCTGTTTCATAACCCATGATCTCTTTACAAAGACATAAGCCAAACCTAAAACTGCCATAGCAATTGGCATATAAATCATCATTGCATCCATAATTGTATATTTTTAGTTAGTTGGCAAAAATAATGAAATAGCTTTAATTAAAAAATACTCAGATATTTTATTTATATAATACCTTATTTACTGCCTTAACAACATCGTTACTATTTGGCAACCATTCTTGTAGTAATACTGGCGAGTATGGAGCTGGTGTGTCAGCTGTATTGATTTTTTCAATAGGTGCATCTAAATAGTCAAATACTTGAGACTGTACTTGATATGTAATTTCTGTTGATACATTACCAAAAGGCCATGCTTCTTCAAGAATAACAAGCCTATTGGTTTTTTTGACTGATTCAATTATAGTTTTGTGATCCATTGGTCTTACAGTTCTTAGATCAATAATTTCACAAGAAATATCTTCCTTAGCCAATTCATCAGCAGCCTTATAAGCTTCCTTAATAATTTTTCCAAATGAGACAATAGTAACATCCTTACCCTCTCTTTTTACTTCTGCTACTCCTATTGGCAAAGTATATTCTCCTTCAGGAACTTCTCCCTTATCTCCATACATCTGTTCACTCTCCATAAATATTACAGGGTCATCATCTCTTATTGCAGACTTTAATAGTCCTTTAGCGTCATATGGATTGGATGGGACAACTACTTTTAATCCTGGTGTGTTTGCGTACCAGCTCTCAAAAGCTTGGGAATGTGTTGCTGCCAATTGGCCTGCAGATGCTGTTGGTCCTCTAAAGACAATTGGACAATTTAATTGTCCTCCAGACATTTGTCTAATTTTTGCTGCATTATTGATAATTTGATCAATCCCAACAAGAGAAAAATTAAATGTCATATATTCAACTATCGGTCGATTTCCACTCATAGTAGAGCCTATAGCAATACCTGCAAATCCTAATTCTGAAATAGGAGTATCTATAACTCGTTTATGTCCAAATTCATCAAGCATTCCTTTAGACGCTTTATATGCTCCATTATACTCGGCTACTTCCTCCCCCATTAAATAGACATTCTCATCTCTTCTCATTTCCTCACTCATAGCCTCACAAACAGCTTCCCTAAATTGAATTAATCTCATTAAATAAAAATTTTGAACAAAAATAACAAACCTACAATATTAATTAAATAGTAATACAAAAAATATTTGTTTGATAATAATTATTTTAAGTTAAATTATGTATTTTTATCTACCAAATTTTATCCCTTAAATCTAATGAAAATATTAGTGTGTATAAGCCATGTTCCTGATACCACATCAAAAATAAATTTCACAGAAAATAATTCAAAATTTGATAAAAATGGTATTCAGTTTGTGATTAATCCAAATGATGAATTTGGATTAACAAGAGCCATGTGGTTTAAAGAAAAGTTAGGGGCTTCTGTAGATGTAATTAATGTAGGACTTGCAGATACTGAACCTACATTAAGAAAAGCACTTGCAATTGGAGCAGATAAAGCAATAAGAATTAATTCTGATCCAAAAAATGGACTTAATGTAGCTAAGCAAATTGCACATATAGTCTCATCTGAAAGTTATGACTTGATAATTGGAGGAAGAGAATCTATTGACTATAATGGAGGAATGGTCCCCGGAATGATTGCAGGTCTAACGGA
>CAZXST010000071.1:0-2178 GCA_964643205.1 uncultured Flavobacteriaceae bacterium
AATTAGGCTCAGCCTCTACTATAGCTGGTCTTACATAACACCCACTTTCATATCCATCACCAGATAAAACTTTTCCTTCAACTATAATATTTCCTCCTTCTGTTTTTACTTTTTCAAGTGCTTCACTATACATTTTTACGGCATCAGTATCAATTAATGGTCCGACATGATTGTTTTGATCTAAAGGATCTCCAATTTTAATTTGCTCATATGCACTTACCAATGCATCCTTAACAGACTCAAAAATAGACTCATGAATAATTAGTCTTCTTGTTGAAGTACATCTTTGTCCAGCAGTCCCAACCGCACCGAAAACAGCGCCAATTACAGTCATCTTAATATCTGCATCTGGGGTTACAATAATAGCATTATTTCCTCCCAGCTCAAGTAATGATTTACCTAGTCTTTTCCCAACTTCAGCTGCTACAATTTTACCCATCCTTGTTGATCCAGTAGCTGATATTAAAGGAATTCTTGTATCCTTAGTCATAAATTCACCTACCTTATAATCACCATTTATCAAACAAGAAATTCCTTCAGGTAAATTATTTTCTTTCAGTACAGATGCAATAATATTTTGGCATGCAATAGAGCAAAGTGGTGTTTTTTCACTTGGCTTCCAAACACACACATCTCCACAAACCCATGCTAAAGCAGTATTCCATGACCAAACAGCTACAGGAAAATTAAAAGCTGAAATAATCCCTACTATTCCCAATGGATGATATTGTTCATACATTCTATGACCTGGACGCTCACTATGCATAGTAAGTCCATGCAGCTGTCTAGATAATCCTACTGCAAAATCACAGATATCTATCATTTCTTGAACCTCGCCTAAGCCTTCTTGATAGCTCTTTCCCATTTCATAAGAAACTAACATTCCAAGAGGCTCCTTTAATTCTCTTAATTTATTTCCAAACTGTCTGACCATTTCTCCTCTCTTAGGTGCAGGCATTGTTCTAAAAGTTTTAAAAGCTAACATAGCTGATTTAATTACTTTTTCATAATCATCTTTTGTCGTTGAAGTGACAGCTCCAATTGTACTTCCATCAACTGGGGAAATACTATCTATTTTATCTCCAGAAGCAAAGAACTTTTTTCCTGTGGATGTGCCTAAATTATTAGAAGTTATGCCTAATTTTTGTAGAGAAATATCAATTTTCATAATAAATTATTTTTATCTTGAACGAAGATAATGATTTCTAATATTTATAAAGAAATATTTACTTTAAATGAGATTTTTTTACATTCTAATATTACTGATTTGTTTCAACTGTCAAGAAACTAATACCAATAATCAGCCTGTAATTGCTATACACGGCGGAGCTGGTATAATCCTCAAAGGAGATCTCTCTATTGAAAAAGAAAAATTAATAAGAGAAAAATTAGATGAGGCAATAAGTCACGGATATGAAATTTTAAAATCTACAGGCAGTAGTACAGATGCTGTTGTTGAAACAATAAAAATTTTGGAAAATTCACCACTATTTAATGCGGGCAAAGGTGCAGTATTTACTAGCCAGGGAACCATTGAGCATGATGCTTCAATAATGAGTGGTGAAAATCTTAATGCAGGGGCCTCTACAGGAACTATGCATATAAAAAACCCTATTACTCTTGCGCACTCTATAATGACTAGTTCAGAACATGTTTTTCTTTCCCGTGAAGGTGCAGAAGAATTCGGAAAATTGCAAAATCTTGAAATGGTAGAGCAAGATTATTTCTTTACTGACTTTAGATTAAATCAACTAAAAAAACAACAAAATTCATCTTCAAAATTTGGAACCGTTGGATGTGTAGCAATGGATATAAATGGGAATTTAGCTGCTGGAACTTCTACTGGTGGAATGACTAATAAAAAATGGGGAAGGATTGGAGACTCTCCAATAATTGGAGCAGGCACATACGCTAATAATAAAACTTGTGCTATTTCATGCACTGGATCCGGTGAATATTTCATGCGATCAGTTGTAGCTTATGATGTTTCTGCATTAATGGAATATAAAAATTTATCATTAAAAGATGCTGTACATAAAGTAATCCACAAAAAACTTCCTTCAATTGGAGGTGATGGTGGTTTGATTGCTATAGACAATAAGGGGAATATAGTAATGGACTTTAATACGCCTGGCATGTACAGAGCGTCAATTAATAAAGATGGAGAAAAAAATATAG
>CAZXST010000071.1:2278-4668 GCA_964643205.1 uncultured Flavobacteriaceae bacterium
TAGCCACTGTGTGTCATAGTAGTAATCGCAGCTGCATTAATTTCATTAGCAGTTTTTGCCGCATGAAAGCAAATAAATTTAGTTATGTATCTCTTAGTTTTCTTTGTAGGCGGATCTTCTGGAACAACAATCTGATCTGAATATTCTACAGAGTTAATTATATTAGAAATCTGAGAAACAACTTCAACAGGATTTTTGCCAACTGAAGTTTCTGCTGAAAGCATTACAGCATCTGCTCCATCCATAACTGAATTAGCAACATCATTAACCTCAGCTCTAGTTGGAGTTAAAGATTCTATCATGCTTTCCATCATTTGAGTGGCTATTATTACAGGTATTCTTGCCTTTTTAGATAAATACACTAATTTCTTTTGAATTAATGGGACTTCCTGGGAGGCAATTTCTATTCCTAAATCTCCTCTTGCTACCATTATTCCATCAGAATGTTTGATAATACTGTCAATATTATCTAATGCTTCAGGTTTTTCAATCTTAGCGATTATTGGAATCTTAGCCTTAGAAAGCTTAGCCTTAGAAAGCTTATCAATGAGATTTTTTAATGCAATTAAATCTCTTCCATCTCTGACAAAAGATAAAGCAATCCAATCTACCTCAAAAGAAATTGCAAATTTTACGTCACTGATGTCCTTTGCAGTTAATGAAGAGGAAGATATTTTTGTATTTGGAAGATTAATCCCTTTCCTTGATCGTAAGTATGTCTCATTTACAGCCTTAATCGTAACCTTGCTTTTTCTATCAGTTGTTACAACAGAAAATATATACTTACCATCATCAATTAGCACATGATCTCCTTTTTTTACATCTTTTGCAAAATTATTATAATTAACAAAAATTTCATTTTTGTTACCAACAAAAGATTTTCCTGATTTAATAGATATTTTATCGCCTTTCTTTAGAGTTATATCTTGTTCTAACTCACCAATTCTAATTTTAGGGCCCTGTAAATCTGCTAAAATTGCTGTATTATATTCATATTCTTTATTTAGACTTTTAATTATATCTATATAATTAAGGACCTCATCTTTTTTGGCATGAGAAAAATTGATTCTAAAAACATTTACTCCACTTTTTATCAAATTATGAATAACTGTTCTTGACTTACATGCAGGGCCAAGTGTTGCAACGATTTTTGTTTTCTTTACATCCATTTTTATTATATAAAGATAAGATTTTCCTTATTTTTTAGATCATTATTTATATCATACAAAGTAATAACCTGTGGAATACTTTTAATTCTCTTTATTATATCTTCTAAATTAAATTGCCCATCATTATTTTCAATTTTGAGCAAATAATTTACATTTTTATACTCAGTGATTAAATTAACTTTCTGAACTAGATTGTTAGATTCTATAAAAAGATCATCATTGGAGCCCTTCGCAGAAAAACTGTGATTATAAATATTTGATATTAAGCTCCATTTCAAAAAATTAGTCTGATCAATATATTCAAAAACTGAAAAGCTTCCTTTTGAATTAACAAAATCTAAATCAAATGCCTTTCTACATAAATTAATCCCTAAATACTTATTCAAAGAATAAGCTAACCTATAATCATTTAAATCTGTATGAATTGCAAATAGACTAAAAACGTCATTGCATAAGCCTTCTAAATTTAATTTACTTATAGCCAATTTTAATAAATTATAATATAAAGATATAACTTATTATTATCTATGACAATCAGATAATATTAAATAAAGTTCAAGATTAATTCTCATTGTCTTTTAAAATTTCCTCTTGAAACATAAAGAAAGCTCTTTTAGAGGCTTTTTCCTCTGCCTTTTTCTTTGAAGTTTCTCTAGCTTTAGCTACAATCTTATTATTAACAGACAACTTAACACCAAAATGTTTTATAGACTCATTTCCATTATCCTCAAATGTATAATATTCATAGTCCTTTTTGTTTTTTTGACACCACTCTATAAATAGACTCTTATAGCTTATAATTTTATTCTTAAGTCTTTCCAAGTCTACATGTGGAATAATTACATTTTGAAAAATAAATTTTTTACAATATGGGTATCCTTTATCTAAAAAAATAGCGCCAATTAAAGCTTCAAATAAATTACCATGGATGTTATCTCCATGATTCTCATCAGCAATATTAGATTGTACAAAATTGATCAAATTTAGCTCAGCACCAAGCTCATTTAGATGATTTCTACTTACTATCTTAGATCTCATTTGTGTTAAATAGCCTTCAGATCCATCAGGGATATTTTTAAACAAATAAGATGAAATTATTGAGCTCAATATTGAATCTCCTAAAAATTCCAGTCTTTCATAATTAATTGCAATTCCATTAATATCTCTACGATTCAGTGAACGATGAATAAAAGCTCGTTTATAATATTCTAAGGATTGAGG
>CAZXST010000072.1:0-4645 GCA_964643205.1 uncultured Flavobacteriaceae bacterium
ATAATGCCTTCTATTAATAATTTTAAATATGAGATTCAAACTAAAATCTGATTTTTCTCCAACAGGCGATCAACCAGAAGCTATTGATCAACTTGTTAAAGGAATTGAATCTAATGAAAAATTTCAAACACTTTTAGGCGTTACAGGATCAGGAAAAACATATACTGTAGCAAATGTTATTGAAAGAACTCAAAAACCAACATTAGTCTTAGCTCATAACAAAACATTAGCTGCACAATTATACGCTGAATTTAAGTATTTTTTTCCTGATAATTTAGTTGAATATTTTGTATCATATTATGATTATTATCAACCGGAGGCATATATTCCTTCTTCTGGAATTTATATTGAAAAGGATCTGTCAATTAATGATGAAATAGAAAAATTAAGACTTAGCACTACATCATCATTATTATCTGGAAGGAAGGATATTATTGTAGTAGCTTCTGTTTCATGCATTTATGGAATGGGTAATCCAGAACAATTCAAAGAAAATATTATATCAGTAGATGTTAATACAAATATTACCAGAACTAAACTCTTAAATAAACTAGTTCAAAGCTTATATTCAAGAGACAATGATGATTTCAAACAGGGTAATTTTCGAATTAAGGGAGATACTATTGATGTTTTTCCTGCATACGCAGACTTTAGTTATAAAATTCATTTTTTTGGTGATGAAATTGAGGAAATTGAATCCTTTAATCCAAATACCAATAAAATATTAGATTCTCACAAATCTATAGAAATTTATCCGGCAAATATTTTTGTTACATCACCAAATGTTCTGAATGGTGCCATCAAGCTAATTAGAGAAGATTTAATTAAACAATATAACTACTTTAATGATTGTAGTAAAAATTTAGAAGCAAAGAGACTTAAAGAGAGAACAGAATTTGATTTAGAGATGATACAAGAATTAGGTTATTGTTCAGGGATTGAGAACTATTCTAGATATTTTGATGGTAGAAAACCTGGTAAAAGACCATTTTGTTTAATTGATTATTTTCAAAATGATTTCTTAACAATAATTGATGAAAGTCATGTTACTATTCCTCAGGTCAGAGCAATGTATGGTGGAGATAGAAGTAGGAAAGAAAATTTAGTTGATTATGGATTCAGACTACCAGCAGCATTAGATAATAGACCATTAAAATTTGAAGAGTTTGAAAATTTACAAAAAAATATAATTTTTGCAAGTGCTACTCCAGCAGATTATGAATTATCAAAATGTGAAGGAATTTATACTGAACAAATAATAAGACCTACCGGTCTTTTAGATCCTCTAATAACAGTTAAACCAACCAAAAATCAAATAGATGACTTAATTAATGAAATTCAGATTAGAACAAATAAAAAAGAAAAGATACTAGTTACTACTTTAACTAAAAAAATGTCTGAAGAATTAACTAATTTTTTTAGCAAATTAAATATTAAATGTAAATACATTCATTCTGATGTTGATACACTTGAACGTGTAGAAATAATGGAAGGATTACGTGAAGATAAATTTGATGTACTTATTGGTGTGAATTTATTAAGGGAAGGATTAGATCTTCCTGAAGTTTCACTTGTAGCTATTTTAGATGCTGACAAGGAAGGTTTCTTACGATCAAGCAGGTCTCTAACTCAAACTATAGGTAGAGCAGCAAGACACATTAATGGATCAGCAATATTATATGCTGAAAATATTACTGGAAGTATGGAAAAAACCATTAATGAAACTGATTATAGAAGAAAAAGACAAATTAGTTATAACAAAAAACACAAACTTATTCCTAAGGCTATTACTAAAAAAACAAAAAACCCTCTTAGTAAGAAAATATTAATTAATGATGAAAATTTCCTAAAAATAGATTCTAAAGAATTTAATTCAAATTCTAAAAATACTGATATAGAAAAAGAAATAAGAAAAACCAGAAAGAAAATGGAAATAGCAGCTAAAGAGTTAGATTTTATTGTTGCAGCTAAGTTTAGAGATAAAATAAAGAAACTAAAAAAAATACTACAATCTAAAACTTAATTTGAGTTTAACACTTCTTGAACTTTATCAGCTGCTTCCTTAAACTCTGTAGCACTTAAGAAATTTAAACCTGATGAATCAATTATTTGTTTTGCAATTTCAGAATTTGTTCCTTGAAGCCTTACAATAATGGGAATATTGATCTTATTCTTTAGATTTTTGTAAGCATCAACAATTCCATTAGCTACCCTATCACATCTAACAATACCTCCAAATATGTTTACAAGGATTGCTTTTACATTTGGATCCTTTAAAATAATTCTAAAAGCTGTTTCAACTCTTTCACTATCAGCTGTGCCTCCTACATCTAAAAAGTTTGCTGGATCTCCCCCAGCTTGCTTGATTAAATCCATTGTTGCCATTGCTAATCCAGCTCCATTAACCATACAGCCTACATTTCCGTCCAAATCGACATAATTTAACCCAGCTTTTTTTGCCTCTACTTCAATTGGGTTTTCTTCTCTTATATCTCTTAATTTTAAATAATCTTCATGTCTAAATAATGAATTGTCATCAATTGTCACTTTTGCATCTACAGCTAATATTTTATCATCACTTGTTTTAATAACTGGATTAATCTCAAATAAAGATGAATCAGATTTATTATATGCATTGTAAAGTGACATTACAAATTCAACCATTTGATTATGAGCATTTCCATTTAATCCTAAGTTATCGGCTATTTTACAAGCCTCTTCATTACTCAAACCAGATTCTGGATCTATATCAACTGTATGTATTAAATGTGGAGTATTCTCAGCTACAGATTCAATATCAACTCCACCCTCAGTAGAGTACATAATCATGTTTTTACTAGTTTTTCTATTCAATAGAACAGACATATAAAATTCTTGAATTTCAGAATCGCCAGGATAATAAACATCTTCTGCTATTAAAACTTGATGCACTTTTTTTCCAGCAGCTGATGTTTGAGGAGTAACTAAGTTCATACCTATAATTTGACTTGAAATTTCTTTAACTTCATCAATACTTTTAGCAACCTTAACACCACCGCCTTTACCCCTACCACCTGCATGTACTTGAGCCTTTATTACAAACCAATTAGTGCCTGTCTCATTAGATAATTTTTGAGCTGCTATTACAGCATCATCAGAGCTAGATGCAACTATACCTCTTTGTATAGTAACTCCAAAACTATTTAATATCTCTTTCCCCTGATATTCGTGTAAATTCATAAAAAATAAATATTCTAAATATTAGAAAAGCAAATTTAATAAACTTGGTGGTTTATATGATAAATGAACATATATAATTTATATTAAATTTCAAACAATTGTCTATAATAATTTATCTTCGCACCTATTATATTATAATAAAATGAAAAAGCTTTTTTATCAAATACTTTGTGTATCATTACTTTTTTCTTGTAAAAGCCAACTTTCTCCAATTGAATTAGCACTTAATTCTAATAATGCAAAGATTTTAAAGGTAAAAAAGAATATATCTAGTCACGATCTTCAAATAAAACTCACAGTGATTAATAATAATAAAGGAAAAACGAAATTTAATGATTATAACTATCAAATAGATAAAAAAAATTATTTCTATCCTGCAAGTACTGTAAAACTTCCTATAGCAATTTTCGCAATGGAAAAACTTAATGAAAATCCTGAAATAAATTTAGATACTCCATTTAAAATAGAAAATGATTCAATTACAACTACGATTAGAAAGGAAATTATATCTGTTTTCTCAATAAGTAGTAATGAATCTAATAATAGACTGTTTGAATTTTTAGGACAAGATTATATAAATGAAAAGTTAAAACAAAAAGGAATGAAAAAATCTAAAATTTTTCATCGTTTATCTATAGAAAACTCCTCAGACACAACGACAAAAAAACTAATATTTTACCCTAATGATTCACTAGTAGTAGAATTTCCTAATAGAAATAATAAAAATTTAGAAAAACTAAATATTAATAAACTTTATAAAGGAATTGGACACATAAATAATAAAGGTGTTTTAATTTCTAAACCAATGGATTTCTCTAGAAGAAATTATTTGCCAATAAATGAACTTAATCATCTTATTAAGCTTGTTTTCTTTCCTGAAAAATTCAAAAATAAAAACAAACTAAAACTTGAAGAAAATCAAATTGAATTTTTAAAAAAATCTATGTCTATATTACCAAAAGATGCAGGTTATGATAGAGAAAAATATTTTGATAGCTATGTAAAATTTTTTGTTTACGGTGACAAAAAGGAAATAAATTCTAATAAAATAAAAATATTTAATAAAGTAGGAATTGCTTATGGATATCTAACCGAAGGTGCTTATATTAAAACTGATAATATATCAATTATTCTCTCAGCAACAATAAATGTAAATGATAATCATATTTATAATGATGATGTTTATGAATATGATTCTATTGGAATACCTTTTTTTGCAGAACTTGGTAGAGAAATAATCAGAATAGTGCAGTCAAAGTAATATATTTGGAACGATTATTGAATCAGCTTAATAATTTGAGGTTTATAGTTAACATATTATTTTTCTTAATTTTTAGTATAAATTTTATTTATTCTCAAGATAATCAACCTCCTGTAATTTCATCGGAAGGAAATGAAACTTATTGCCCGTTAACTCAACAAAATA
>CAZXST010000073.1:0-3047 GCA_964643205.1 uncultured Flavobacteriaceae bacterium
TGCACTGAGGTATGTCCTGAAGAAATTCAGATTACGGATGATGCAATAATTCCACTTAAAGAAAGAGTTGTTGATAGATACTATGATCCTATTATGATGCTTTATAATAAGTTTTTTGGTAAGAAAAGGAAAGAAATTATTGATTAACCTTTAATAAATAATTCAATTTAAAATAAACTCTTGAATTAAATCCCATCCGGCTCTAACATCAAGTTCTTCTGGAAAATAACTAACTTTTTCAGGAGATCTTCTTTTAAGAAAATTTCCTGAATCATATTTTTTATTTTGATTTGAATCAAACAGAATTCTAATATAATATTTTCCAGCATCTATATATCGGAATTCTATTGGATTTAAATCCTCAACATATTGTTCATATTTAACTTCTCCAACTCTATTGACTAACTGAATTATCATAGGAGTAACTGCATTTTTAACTGTTAATCTTAAATTTCCATAATCATCATAAGTTTTAGTTTTTAGCTTATAAAACAAAGTGTCATTAACGTTCCCATAATAATCTTCTATGGCAGATGGCAAAAACTCAAAAGTATAGGATTGATCTTGATCTTTAGAGATATTAAATTTATAGATGTTATTTATAGTATCCAACTCGTGTGTAAACGGAACTTGAATCGAATCTTTATCAAGTACTTGTATTCTTTGAACATCAATTTTATTATAGGGAATATTTGCATGTAATTCTAGATTCTCATCAAATTTTAACACATTACTTTGTAAGGATTTAATTTGCAATGAATCTACTTTATTTTTTCTTAGATTGATTTTAAATGTGTCTATTTTTGTTTTAGTTGAAACTAAAAATTTAATTGAATCTATATCTAGTGATGACTTTAACCAGTAATATAAGGTATCCGAATCGCGATCTTTGATTATTTTATTTTCTAATTCTAGACCCATTGGTTCTATCAAATCAATTTTAAATTTTTCTATTTTACCTTCAAAACCAAATGCAAAAGAATTTTTTGTTTTCTGCTTGGGCTTACTTATTTTAAATGGAAGATCCTCTTTAAATATTTGAATTTTAGCAGTGGAGTCTTTTGGTATTTGTATAAAAGTTTCAGCAAATCCAATCTTGTCTGATTTGGTTTGAAATATATAATCTCTTTCGCTTTCTTCTTCCTTTAAGGCGATTAATAAGTAATTCCCGGTTTTTAAATTTTCTAGTCTAAATGTTGATGTACTATCTACTACTTTAGTAATGTATTTTGGTTTTTTCATATATACAACTGAATCATTGTAGGATGAATCTAATTCATACAATAGTACATTTATCCCTTCCTCAACTTCTCTCTCCAATGCATCTTTTACGTATCCCTTTATTATTAATGAATCAATGTATTTTCCGGTTGAAAAAACATATTTAAAGTTTGAGAAGGGATTTCCCTCATTATTGTCTTCAATACTTTCTCCAAAATTGAAACTATAGGTCGTATTGGGTCTAAGAGAATCTAAGCCCTTAATTGAAAGATCTTTACTTGCAGATCCAACAGGTATTATTTCAGGAATAGGATCAATAGGAGGAGAAATAATTAATTCCTTTTGTAAGTTTCTAATTTTAATATATTCATCAAAAAGAATATTTACTTCTGAACTATTAAAATTATTTGAAAAATTTTCAGGTTCAGATTTTATAATTGCTGGAGGTGTAATATCATACTCTCCACCTGATGGTCTGCCTCTATTTGCACATGAATTTAACGTTACAAGCACTACAATCCCAATAATATATTTTAACTCTTTCATGGATTCAATACAAATTAACGTATAATTTTAAAAAAAAGCATTCCTTTAGTTAAAAGCGTTTTATATTTTTGTAGCATGAGTTCTATGGATGATAAATTCAAAAAAGTAATTTCCCACGCTAAAGAATACGGTTTTATTTTTCCTAGTAGTGAAATCTACGATGGATTAAGTGCTGTATATGATTATGGACAGAATGGTGTTGAATTAAAAAACAACATCAAAAATTATTGGTGGGCATCTTTAGTTCAAATGAACGATAATATTGTTGGCCTTGATAGTGCAATATTTATGCACCCACTTATATGGAAGGCCTCTGGACATGTTGATGCATTTAATGATCCTTTAATTGATAATAAAGATTCTAAGAAAAGATATAAAGCAGATGTATTAATAGAAGAATACTGTGAAAAGATTGAATCAAAAATAAACAAGGAAATAGCTAAAGCAAAAAAAAGATTTGGAGATAATTTTGATGAAAATGAGTTTATTACTACTAACGATAGAGTTGTTGCATATAAGAAAAAAATAGAATCTATTAGGTCCCACATGAACAAAGCTCTTGAAGAGGATGATTTAAAATCTTTGAAAAAATTAATAGAGGATTTAGAAATTGTTGATCCAATATCTGGATCTAAAAATTGGACTGATGTTAAACAATTTAATTTGATGTTTAGCACCAAAATAGGATCAACTAATCAATCAAGTTCTGATCTTTATTTAAGACCTGAGACTGCTCAAGGAATTTTTGTAAACTTTTTAAATGTACAGAAATCAGCTAGAATGAAAATTCCATTTGGAGTAGCTCAAATTGGAAAAGCATTTAGAAATGAGATAATTGCAAGACAGTTTGTTTTTAGAATGAGAGAATTTGAACAAATGGAGATGCAATTTTTTGTAAGGCCCGGGACACAACAGAAGTGGTATGAAAAGTGGAAGAAGAACAGGATGAGCTGGCATTTATCACTAGGACTAGGTAAAGAGAATTGTAGATTTCATGATCATATTAAATTAGCTCATTATGCTGATGCAGCATGTGACATAGAATATAATTTTCCCTTTGGTTTTAAAGAAATTGAAGGTATTCATTCAAGAACGGACTATGATTTATCTCAACATGAAAAACATTCAGGCAAAAAACTTCAATACTTTGACACGGAGCTTAATAAAAGCTATATCCCTTACGTAGTAGAAACATCTATTGGACTTGATAGAATGTTTTTAGCAGTCTTATCAAATTCTCTTGTTGAGGAAGAATTAGATAATAATTCGTCTAGAACTGT
>CAZXST010000073.1:3147-4625 GCA_964643205.1 uncultured Flavobacteriaceae bacterium
AAAAGGATTTCTTTTGACAATGTATCAAAAGAAATAGTAAAAGAGGTCAATTTAAAAAATTGGTTAATAAAGAATTCTTAGCTATAGAATTTTCTATTTACAATCAAAAATCATAAATTACGCCACTTTTTAGATATAAATTAAACAAAAACAACAATTATGAATATTAGAATTACAACTTTACTAATTACCCTTTTATTATCTTTATTTTCCTTTTCACAGGACAATGACAGGATTGGACCTGTAGAAATAGGAACTTCACTAGAAATGCGTGAGGTACCATCGCTAGCATCTAGGATGGGCGATCTTATTCTTCATGTAGATGAGACAAAAGAGATGCCGGATGGTAAGGCAACGCCTAACGATATTGTTGCAGGTAAAGGATCTACTGGAGAGGACTTATTAGCAAATGATCCAGGAGAATTATATCAAAAAATTCAAGGGAAAACGCCTAGTATCGTTTTCAATGCAGCATTTACTTCAAGCTCACCTACTGATCCTGCTGGAGCCGTTGGCCCTAATCACTATGTAGCGGTTTTCAATACAGGTTTTAGAGTGTTTGATAAGGATGGAAATGCATTAACGGATCAATTAGCCCCACAAAATGTATTTGGAATAGGTAGTTACTGTTGTGATTTAACCGTTTCATATGATGCTGCCGCAGATAGATTTGTAATGTCAATACTTGGAGGCGGTTGGACAGTTGCTGTTTCACAGGGTCCTGACCCTATTAATGATGGATGGTATGTTTATGATTGGGGAACTGGTAGTGACTATCAAAAACTTTCAATTTGGAGTGATGGTTATTATGTGACAGACAACCCCCCATATTTGCATATCTTAGAGAGGGATGCAATGATTGCTGGAGATCAAACAGCACAGTTTGTAGATTTTTCTTTGCCAGGCTTACCTGGTACTGGTTTTCGAAGTCCTCAAGCTTTTAATATTACTGATGATAATTTACCCGCTGTCGGATCAGCTCCAATAGTATTTATGGCTGATGACGGATGGGCAGGAGTATCTTCAGATCACTTAAAGGTATGGACAGCAGATGTTGATTGGAATACTCCTTCAAATTCAACTATTTCTTCCTCTCCCCAAGAAATATCAACAACACCTTTTATATCTATATTTGATGGCGGATCTTGGGATAATCTACAACAGCCAGGAGGTAGTGCAATCGATGCGCTACAGTCTACAATAATGAATCAGGCACAATTTAGAAAATTTGCTAGCCACAATTCTGCTATACTTAATTTTGTTGTTAATATTAGTGGTGATGCTACTAATTTAGCAGGTGTACGCTGGTTTGAATTACGTCAGGATGGTGATGGCCAACCGTGGTCACTTTATCAAGAGGGAACATATGCTGCTCCTGATGGAAAGCATGCGTGGAATGCGAGTATGGCCATGGACCTACAAGGAAATATTGGTCTGGGTTATAGTGGCATGGGAGGAAATAATAATCAGTTTGTAAG
>CAZXST010000074.1:0-4568 GCA_964643205.1 uncultured Flavobacteriaceae bacterium
GCTGGATTTAAAAATTTAGTTGGAGGTGAAATTGAAGAATATACTAAGCTTCAAGCTGATGCCAGAGAACAGGCGCTTCAAAGAATGATTGTTGATGCAGCTAAATATAATGCAGATGCAATTGTAAATGTCAGGTTTACTACTTCAGTTATAACTCAGGCAGCTTCAGAGGTATTAGCTTATGGCACTGCAGTAACTCTTAAATAATTTGGATATGTGGAGCTCAATTATTTGGGGTATAGCTTTAGTACTATTAATTGTAGTAATAATTAATAGATTCAAACAGAAAGAAGATGAAGATTTCGATAATAGAAATAACTAAAATATAGATTATGGAAACATATAAATGCAATAGTTGCGGGATGTCTGTAAATGCAAGTTGTGCAAAGTGCAATCAACCCCTTGTAAATGGTCATCTGACATTGGATGATGGAACTACAGTTCAAATATCAAGTTGCCCAACTTGTGAGGGTAAAATAAAATCACCTCAGTGTTGTGGTATGGATATGAGTTGTGAAGTATGAATCTTAAACAATATATCTAGCTACATTTTATGGTTTCTATGAAGGATTAAAAAATGTTTAATTTTTCTAATTAGGTAATCAAAACATGAAAATCAGAATATTTTTATTATTGTATTTTTTATGTTTGAGTATTTATTCTCAACAATTTAGAGATGCTTCAACATTATCAGATCTCGACCAATATTATAATAATAATGGGGTGTCGGTTGCCGATTATGATCAGGATGGAGATTTAGATATTTTTTTAGTCAGTTATTATTCTGATGGCAATAATGATAGTAGATTATTAGAAAACACTAATAATGGCAATTTTATTGATGTAACTGCTGCAACGGGTATTAATCAAAATTTAAATCATGAGATTGATCTTCCTTCTGGATTTTACTTTGGCGATCGACTTTCTGCATCTTGGGGTGATTTTAATAATGACGGCTATCCAGATTTATTTTTAGGAAATTCAGTTCAAAGTGAATTATATAAGAACAATGGAGACGGTAGCTTTACCAATATAACTGAATCAGCAGGGTTTCAAGTTTCTTGTGAGGATTGTTATATAGCAGGAGCTCTATGGCTAGATTATGACCTAGATGGATTTTTAGATATTTTTCTTTCAGACTATCATTCATATTCAATTAATAAGCTCTATAGAAATTTAGGAAATGAAACTTTTGAATTAATTGATTTAACCCAAGTTATATTAAATAAAAATAGTTTCTCTGCAATATTTATGTATATAAATGATGATGCATACCCAGATATATATATAGCCAATGATTTTGATCAGAATAATGCGCTATTAATTAATCAGGGGGGTAGTGGGTTTATTAATCAAGCTGAATCATATAATGTGCTAGATCCACGTGATGGCATGGGCCTTGCAACTTGTGATTATGACAATGATTTAGATATTGATTTCTTAGTGACAAATATCAAGGAAAACAGTTTTTTTGTAAATGAGTTTAGTGCTCAGGATCAGTTCGCAAACTTATCAGAGGACGTAAATATATATGATACCAATTGGGCATGGGGTGCAACTTTTGCTGATTTTACTCATGATGGATATGAAGATTTATATATAGCAAATGGATTTTTTAATGATGAGAAAAATGAATATTTTCAGAGTGTTTTCAGCCCTCTACCAGCAGGAAGGAAATTCCAACCTAGCAATTTTACAGATCAACCAATTATAGCTACTAATAGTAGATCAGTTAATTCTTTTGATTACGATAATGATGGTGATTTAGATCTATTGGTTACAAACATTAATTCAAGCCTAGATTTTTATGAAAACAAAGCTATAGACACTTATTATGATGATGATATATCGGGTGCATGGATAAAGATTCATTTGGAGGGGACTACCTCGAACAGGGATGGTCTTGGTGCAGTTGTAAATATAATAGACAGTAATGATGATCAGCAAACTAGACTATATAACGGATCAGGGTTTCAACATCAATCAATTCAACCTATTCATTTTGGACTTAATGATGCAACACTAGTAAATACTATTTCTGTAACATGGCCTAATACTGGAGTTGAAACTTACAATAATATTGATGTAAACTCAACAGTAAAAATAGTTGAGGGTTCTGGTATTCAAGTAGTTAATAACAATACAGCAAATAAAATTCCAGGATGTACTGACTCAAATTCATGCAATTATAATCCTGATGCTACAGTTGATGATAATTCATGTGTATATTTAACTAGTGGTCAAGTAAATGGAACACAAATAGTTGCTCCTCTCGAAACATATTCATATACCTATAGTGATACGAGCTCAACAAATTTTTTATGGGATGTTACAAATGGCACAATAATTCAGGGTCAAGGAACTAATACAATAGAAGTAAGATGGGATATTGAATCAGAAGGTTCTTTAAGCATAATAGGTTCAGATGATAATTGTAATACTAATGTTGTAGAATTTAATGTCAGCATTGAACTTTCAAATATTAATGATGAATCAAATTATTCGATAGCTAGGCTATGGAACGAAGTATTACTTGAGGCCATAAGAAATGATCTAGCAAGACCAACCGTTCATGCCAGAAATTTATTTCACACTAGTGCAGCTATCTATGATGCTTGGTCTATAGTTAATTCTGAAGGAACTCCGTACTTGATGGGGAATTTAGTTCACGGATATGAGGCACCATTTGATGGTTTTAGTAATTCCTTGTCTGATGTTGAAAATAATAATGCAGCAATAAGTTATGCAGCATATAGAATATTAACACATAGGTTTTCACAATCTCCAGGCTATCAATCAATATTGTCTAAATGCAATACCCTGATGAGTCTCTTAAATTATAATATAGATAATCACGATATAGATAATTATGGTGAAGATCCTATAGCTTTGGGGAATTATATTGCAGAGAACTATATCTCATATGGGTTACAGGATGGTGCAATGGAACAAGTAGATTACGTAAATCAATATTATCAACCAGTTAATGAGCCCCTTGTTCCAATTTTAAGTGGTAATCCGTCTATTACTAATCCTAATAGATGGCAACCATTATCCTTAAATGTATTCATTGATCAAAGTGGAAACATATTAGATGAACACACTCCAGAATTCTTAGGTGCTGAATGGGGTAATGTGAATCCATTTGGGTTAGATCAAAATGACATGACAACTTACACTAGGGATGGAAACAATTATTATGTTTATCATGATCCTGGAGAGCCACCAAAGCTTGATGATGCCCTGGATACGGACCTTGATTATATTGATGCGTTTTCAATGGTTTCAATTTGGGGATCACATTTATCACAAGATGATGGAGTAATGTGGGATATTTCTCCAAATAATATTGGAAACGTTCCTGAGGAATCATATCCTGAGAACTTATCAGAGTACAATTCCTTTTTTGACTATTTTAATGGGGGAGATAATGGAATGGGCTATAGCTCAAATCCAGTTACAAATCAAGCTTATGAAACTCAATTCGTTCCTAGGGGAGATTATACTAGAGTTTTGGCAGAATTTTGGGCTGATGGACCTGATTCTGAAACTCCACCTGGCCATTGGTTTGTTCTGTTAAATAGCATAAGTGATAATCCATTATTGGAGAAAAAATTTCAAGGTACGGGCGATGAATTATCAAATTTAGAATGGGATGTGAAATCCTATTTTATTTTGGGTGGTGTCATGCATGATGTTGCTATTACCGCTTGGGGTATAAAAGGATGGTACGATTATGTTAGACCTATTTCTTCAATTAGGTATATGGCTGATCTAGGCCAAAGCACTGATCAAAGTCTTTCAAATTATAATTCAAATGGTCTTCCTTTAATTAACGGATATATTGAGGTTATTAACGAAGGAGATCTACTTGCTGGAGAATCAAATGAGAATGTAGGAAAGATAAAAGTATATTCTTGGAAAGGCCATGATTATATTGATAATCCCTCTACAGATCAAGCTGGTGTGGGTTGGATTTTAGCTGAAGAATGGTGGCCTTATCAGAGACCTACTTTTGTAACCCCAAATTTTGCTGGATATGTTTCTGGCCATTCCACTTATTCAAGAGCAGCAGCAGAAGCTCTCACGCTATTTACTGGAAGTCCTTATTTTCCAGGTGGAATGGGGGAATACATAGCAAGAGAAAATGAATTTTTAGTTTTTGAAGAGGGGCCAAGTCAGGATGTTAAATTGCAGTGGGCTTCTTATCGTGATGCATCAGATCAGTGTAGTCTTTCAAGAATATGGGGAGGTATTCATCCATACATTGATGATATACCAGGACGTTTTATTGGAAGTATAATAGGGGTGGAGAGTTTTAATTATGGAGCAGCTTATTTTGAAACTTCCTTGTCAACAATAGATCTTGAATTGCCAAATCTGAAACTCGTTACAAACCCAATATATCCAGATCAGTCAATTGAAATCATTAATACCACTGGAGATGAGATCTTTGAGCTATATAATATTAATGGTCAACAAATAAAAATAAATTCTATTAAGAATCAATATAGAACTTCCATTATTCATCAAGGATTAAATCCTGGTATTTATCTATTAAAATCTGA
>CAZXST010000075.1:0-4479 GCA_964643205.1 uncultured Flavobacteriaceae bacterium
TTTACAATTCAAGGATATATTTCAAATTTATTAGATGGAGCAATGGATGATAAGGACCTTTTAAATAAGTATTTAAAACAGACTGATAATAGTATTGAACGATTAACTTATATAATAAAGGATTTGGATCTGATTACTCAATTAGAATCTTCTATGTTGAATTTGAATATTTCTAGTTTTAATATTATTGATTTAATTACCAATATTTTTGATCAACTTGAAATTAAGTCATCTAAAAGGAATATAAAATTAGTTTTTGATAAAAAATATAATAATAAAATCTTAGTTTCTGCTGATAAGGAAAGAATTGTTCAAGTCCTTACGAATTTGTTAGTGAATTCTATTAATTATGGCAGAGATAAAGGGACTACTGAAGTTAGCATTAATGATTTGACTGAAGAAAAATTGATTGTAAGAGTAACGGACAATGGAGAAGGAATTCCTAAGCAGCATTTACCTAGATTATTTGAGAGATTTTATAGAGTAGATATTAGTAGGAGTCGCAAACATGGTGGTTCAGGTCTTGGATTGGCAATTGTTAAGCATATTATCGATGCTCATAATGAAAACATTTATATAGATTCTAAGCCTGGTGTTGGAAGTGAATTTTCATTTACTTTGCAAAAATCAAAATAATAATTGGGTAGTAAGAATAAATTAAAAAGGTTTAAAGAAAACGAAGGGTTTAATAATGTGTTTCAACCCTCGAGAGAAGATTTACTTAATGACAAGTTCAATCTAAGGGGAAATTGGAACAGGTTAGCTTTTAAAAACAGTAATCCAATCGTTGTTGAACTTGGCTGTGGGAAGGGTGAATATACTGTAGGACTTGCAAAAATGTTTCCCAAAAAAAATTTTATTGGAATAGACATTAAAGGCGCTAGATTTTGGAAGGGAGCTAAGACTTCCTTATCTGAAAAAATCAATAATGTACTTTTTGTTAGAGCTCAAATTGAGTTGATAGAGAATATTTTTTCAATGGATGAAATTAGTGAGATATGGATAACTTTTCCAGATCCACAAATTAAATATAAGAGAACTAAACATAGATTAATCAACATTGATTTTTTAGATAGATATAAAAATATTTTAATTAAAGGCGGTATAATAAATTTGAAGACAGATAGTAAATTTTTACATGGCTATTTAATTGGATTAATTCAAGGTATGAGACATGAGATAATATATTCAAACCATGATATATACAATTCTTCTGGGGCTCCTATAGAAGCAACTGCGATTCAAACATATTATGAGAGCTTATATTTAACTAAAGGTAAAGCAATAACGTATTTAAAATTTAGATATAATAACTAAGAAAATGAATGCTAGAAATGATTCTTTTTTTGATAAGGTTTATATTATTGTAAAAAAAATTCCATATGGAAAGGTTACAACTTATGGATTAATTGCAAGACATTTGGGGGCATCTAAAAGTGCAAGAATGGTTGGTTATGCGTTAAATTTATCTCATAAATTTTCAGATATTCCAGCCCATAGGGTTGTTAATCGTAATGGACTTTTAACTGGAAGACATCATTTTTTTGGTTCTACACTTATGCAGGAATTATTGGAGAATGAAGGAGTAATTATAACAGACAATAAAATCAAAAATTTCAAAGATATTCTATGGGATCCATCAACCGTGAAATAGATAAATCATAGTATATTTGTATTAATTAAGGAGCATTTGAAGTTATCAAAGAAAAATATTAATTCATTATTTGAGAATTCTAATTCGAATAATTTCACAATTAAAAATGTTGTGATTTTCGATAAGGATGTTATTATTGACATAAGTATTACTAATCCAACACTTCAAGCCAGGAAGAAAATAGAATCTTCAATTAAGGGTTCAATTACTCAAAAATTTGGAGACAAAATAAATATCCAAATAAACACTAAAATCGAAAAGTCAATAAACAGTGTAAATCAGATTAAGGGAAAGCCAATTCCTGGGATAAAGAATGTAGTTGCAGTAGCTTCGGGTAAAGGTGGAGTAGGCAAATCAACAATTACATCAAATCTTGCAGTTTCTTTAAATGGCATGGGATTCTCAGTAGGTATTTTAGATGCTGACATATATGGGCCGTCAATTCCAATTATGTTTGATGTTGCTAATTCAAGACCACTTTCAGTTAACATTGATGGAAAAAATAAAATGAGTCCAGTTGAGAGTTATGGGATTAAAATTTTGTCTATAGGATTTTTTACAAAAAGTGATCAAGCAGTGATTTGGAGAGGACCAATGGCTACAAAAGCATTAAATCAAATGATTTTTGATGCAGATTGGGGAAACTTAGATTTTTTGCTAATTGATTTACCTCCAGGCACAGGAGATATTCATTTAAGCATATTACAGGCTATGCCTGTAACAGGTTCAATAATCGTTAGTACTCCTCAAAATGTTGCTTTGTCAGATGCGAGAAAGGGAGTAGCTATGTTTAAACAAAAAAGCATTAATGTTCCTGTTTTGGGAATTGTTGAAAACATGTCGTATTTTACTCCTGAAGAATTGCCAAAGAATAAGTATTATATTTTTGGAAGGGATGGAGCAAAAAATCTAGCAAAGGATCTGGAAGTTCCATATTTAGGAGGGGTGCCTATAATTCAGAGCATTAGGGAAGCTTCTGACTATGGCCATCCAGCTTCATTGCAAAAGGAATCATTAATATCAAATTTAATGGAAGATATTACCAGAAATATGATTTTAGAACTAGTAAAAAGAAACAAAAATTTGCCACCATCAGAGTCTTTAAAAATAACCACTATGGCAGGGTGTTCTGCAGTAAATAAATAAAAATGAGTATATCCAATTTAAAACATAGGATTGAAATAGCTTTGAATGAGATTAGGCCTTTTCTAAAAAATGACGGAGGAGACATTACATTGGTAGAGGTTAAGAATAAAACGGTAAAGGTTAGACTTGAAGGAACTTGTACTTCATGTTCTGTTAATCAGATGACCCTAAAGTCTGGTGTTGAAATGACAATAAAAAAACATGCTCCAGAAATAGAAAATGTTGTAAACATTGGAATTAACATTTGATAAATGATTAAAACTGATATAATAATTATTGGAGCAGGTCCTGCAGGTTTGTTTGCAGTTTTTGAGGCTGGACTTTTAAAATTAAGATGCCATTTGATAGATATACTACCAAGTCCAGGAGGGCAATGTTCTGAATTATATCCGAAAAAGCCTATATATGACATTCCGGGACATCCTGAAATTTTAGCTGGTGATTTAGTAGAAAATTTATTAAACCAATGCAGTCAATTTCAACCTGGATTCACATTGGGGGAAAGTGCAGAAAAAATAAGTAAGAATTCAAAAGGATTATTTACAGTTGTTACTGATAAAGGGACTGTCCATCAAGCTCCAGTGGTTGCTATTGCTGGAGGATTGGGAGGTTTTCATCCAAGAAAACCAATTATTAGTAATATTGAATCTTATGAAGGAAAAGGAGTATCTTATTTTGTTAAAGATCCAACCCTATATAAGAACAAGAATGTACTGATTGCTGGAGGTGGAGACTCAGCTTTAGATTGGACAATAGAATTAGCTAATATTGCATCTAATGTTACCCTAATTCATAGGAGAAATGAATTCAGGGGTGTTATGGATTCAGTAGAGAAAGTACAGAAATTAAAAAACAAAAATAAGATTAATCTCATAACTCCTGCAGAAGTTGTTTCTCTAACGGGAGATGATAAGTTAAAAAGTGTTGAGATTAAAATTAAAAATTCAGAAAATATAAAACTGAATGTGGATTATTTTATTCCACTTTTTGGATTAACTCCAAAACTAGGACCAATAAGTGATTGGGGTTTAGAAATAGAAAAAAAATCAATAAAGGTTGACAATACTTTAAATTATCAGACTAATATTCCTGGAATATTTGCAATAGGCGACATTAATACATATCCGGGTAAATTAAAATTAATTTTATGTGGATTTCATGAAGCTGCTATGATGTGTCGATCAGCTTATAAGATAATTAATCCAGACAAAAAGCTTGTTTTACAATACACAACAGTTTCTGGAGTGAGTGGTTTTGATGGATCAATAAAAAAAGCTGAACCTATTGTTAGAAAATCAATAGATTAAATTTTAAATATAAAATTGATATATTCATATGAGTAAGTCTCTTCATTTATATCCGTCTGCATATTTTTTCTTATTTGACTCCATGATTTTTTTTGATTAGTTATTTTATTTTCATGAGAATCAACTAATTCAATTCTTTTTTCGATTACGGCTTTCGTATCTATTTTCTTTTTCATTTAAATGCATTTAATCCCGTAATATCTAGCCCAGTAATTAGTAAATGAATATCATGAGTACCTTCATATGTAATTACACTTTCAAGATTCATCATGTGTCTCATAATTGAATAATCACCAGTAATTCCCATTCCACCTAATATTTGTCTTGATTCTCTTGCTATTTTAATAGCCATTTCAACATTATTTCTTTTAG
>CAZXST010000076.1:0-4446 GCA_964643205.1 uncultured Flavobacteriaceae bacterium
AGTTGATTTTGGCATATGAAAATTTGTAATCATAGAATTTGCAATACTAAATTCATATGGAGGAAAAATAAATTTATTTGACCAACCATTAATTTCATTTAAAGTACCACTTGAGGAGACTGAACTTTCAATAGCCCTCATAACAGTTGTTCCAACTGCGCATATTCTTCTTTTATTTTTTAAACCTTTATTAATAATATTTGCAGCATTTTCTTCAATTATCACTCTTTCACTATCCATCTTATGTTTTGATAAGTCTTCTACCTCTACTGGAGAAAATGAACCTAAACCTGTATGCAAGGTAACTTCTGAAAATTTAATTCCTTTGATTTCTAAACGTTTTAATAAGTGTTTAGAAAAATGTAGTCCTGCTGTTGGAGCTGCAACCGCCCCTTCATTTTTTGCATATATAGTCTGGTATCTTTCTTTATCTTCTGGCTCAACATCTCTATTTATATATTTTGGTAAAGGTGTCTGACCTAAATCAAGTAATAAATTTCTAAAGTCATCGTATCCTATATCACATAAAAATCTCAAAGTTCTTCCTCTAGAAGTTGTGTTGTCAATAACCTCAGCAACTAAAATGTCATCATCTCCAAAATATAGTTTATTACCAATCCTAATTTTTCTAGCTGGATCAACTAATACATCCCATAGTCTCTGTTCGCTATTTAATTCTCTAAGTAGAAAGACTTCTATTCTTGCTCCTGTTTTTTCCTTATTTCCATAGAGTCTAGCAGGGAATACCTTTGTGTTATTTAAAATTATAACATCATCTTCATTAAAGTATTCTATCATATCCTTAAATATTCTATGTTGTATAGAATAGTCTGATCTGTCAATAACCATTAGTCGAGATTCATCTCTGTTTTTATTTGGATATTCTGCTACTAAATTCTTTGGTAACTCATATATAAAATTTGATAACTTCATTTGAAAAATTTTAGAAAGGGCAAATATACAATCTCAGAAGTAGGGATGTCAAGGAATTTTAAATATAATTTCTGTAAAATTAAAATTTACTTCAATTTTTTATTTGTATGATGTCTCTTATGATCTCTTTCAGCCTTGATTTCCATCATATTATCAAATGACTGTTGTAAATCAACTCCAGTCTGATTTGCTAGACATAAAACAACAAATAAAACATCAGCTAATTCTTGGCCTAAATCATTACTGTCTGATTTCTTAGTACTTTGCTCGCCATATCGTCTTGAAATAATTCTAGCAACCTCACCTACTTCTTCAGTAAGTTGAGCCATATTAGTTAATTCATTAAAATATCTAACCCCATGAGCTGTAATCCAATTATCTACTTTTACTTGTAACCTTTTTATATGCATAATTTTAGAAGAAATATTATATTAAACTTTGGTCAATATAAGTAAAAAATGTTTACATAATATATAATTAGTAGTATAATAATTTATAGATTTATATTAATCAAATGGTCTATGAAAAATACTAAAATCATATTACTGCTTTTTACAATAATAATATGTTCTTCATGTAATGTAAAATCTGCTGATTCAATAATAGTCAATGCTAAAATCTATACAGTAAATAACCAAAATGAAATTGTTAAATCTATAGCAATTAAAGATGGGAAAATATTAGATATAAGTAATTCTAATCTTGACAAAGAATATTATAGTAATACCATTATAGATGCTAAGGGCAATACAATTCTTCCGGGATTAATTGATTCTCATTGTCATTTTTATAATCTTGGATTAAATCAACAAGTTATCAATTTACGAGGCACCAAATCACTAAATGAAATTTTAGAAAAGTTAATTGAGTATGATAATGAAAATAATCCTAGAATAATTTTAGGTAGAGGCTGGGATCAAAATGACTGGGAAAATAAAAATTTTCCTAATAATTTAAAATTGAATCAACTATTCCCCAATAAAATAGTTGTACTTGAAAGAGTTGATGGTCATGCCTATCTAACCAATAATTATACATTAAATCTTGCTAGAATTAATGAGAATACTAAAATTTCAGGAGGTTCAATAATTAAAGAAAAAGGGAAATTGTCAGGGGTTCTTATTGATAAACCAATGCAATTAATCGATAAAATACTTCCTAAAAAATCAATATCTGAAAAAATTATTGCATTAAAAGAGGCCGAAAAAATATGTTTTAGCTATGGATTAACTACAGTTGATGATGCTGGATTAAGCAAAGAAACTATTTTTTTAATTGATAGTCTACATAAATCTAATAATCTAAAAATAAAGATCTATGCTATGATAAGTGTTTCAAAAGAAAATATATTATTTTTTAAAGATTATGGAAAAATTAAAACTCCTAAATTAAATGTTAGATCATTCAAAGTTTATGGTGATGGTGCTTTAGGCTCAAGAGGGGCCACTTTAAAAAAACCGTACTCTGATGACTCCTCAAATTACGGAGAACTTGTTACAAGTATTAAAGATTTAGAATACTATTCAAAAAATATTTCTGAAATGGGTTTTCAAATGAATACCCATGCAATAGGCGACTCAACTATAAGTTTTCTAGTTAAAAACTATAATAAAATTCTAAATAAAATTAAAGATCCCAGATGGAGAATTGAACATTCTCAAGTAATTGATCCTAATGATTTTCAATTATACAACAATAAAGTTCTTCCATCTGTTCAGCCAACTCATGCAACTAGTGATATGTATTGGGCTGATGAAAGATTAGGTAAAAGAATATATGGTGCATATGCATTCAAAGATCTACTTATTAGTTCAAAGAAAATTGCATTAGGGACTGATTTCCCTGTAGAAAAAGTTAATCCATTTCATACTTTTTATAGCGCTGTTGAAAGAAAAGATTTAACTGGATATCCTGAGAATGGATTCCAAAAAGAAAATAGTCTAAATAGAGAAGAAACATTAAAAGGAATGACTATATGGGGTGCATATTTTAATTTTGAGGAAAATGAAAAAGGAAGTTTAGAAATTGGAAAAGCTGCAGACTTTATTATTATTAATCAGGATATAATGGAGATAAATGCAAAATTAATACCAGAAACAAAAGTTATAAAAACCTTTGTAGATGGTGAAATGGTATATAATTTAAACAATTAAAGTAACTGGTCCATCATTTACAATATCTACCTCCATATAAGCACCAAATATTCCCTTTTGAACCTTATTATTAATTAGACTATCTAATTGCTTAATAAATAGATTGTATATGGGTTTTGCTATGTCTGGCTTAGCAGCATCTATATAACTAGGTCTATTACCTTTTTTAACATTCCCATATAATGTGAATTGACTCACAACTAAAACCTCACCATTAACCTCATTAACATTCTTATTCATTATATTATTTTCATCATTAAATATTCTTAATTTTGAAATTTTATTAGTCATTTTTATTATATCCTCCTTAGAATCATCATTTGAAATACCAAGCAATATTAACATTCCATTCTTTATAGAAGATATCATTTTACCCTCTACTTTTACACTTGCGTTTGTAACTCTTTGTATTACTACAATCATATATTGATATAATTATCTGTACTTTAAATCATCCTGCATAATTATCTGCTTATAATTTTCATAACGTGAAATACTAATTTTATTCGATGAAACCAATTCCTTTATAAAACAGTCTGGTTCATCTATATGCAAACAATTATTGAATTTACACTTATTTTTATTCTGGAAAAATTCTGGGAAAAAATTTCCAATTTCATTTTTTTCAAAATTTACAATACCAAATCCTTTTATACCTGGAGTATCAATTACTTTAGCTCCAAAATCAATATCAAATAATTCAGCATGAGTAGTAGTATGCTTTCCTTGAAAATATTGAGATGAAATATCCCCCGTTTTTATTTTTAATTCAGGACTTATACAATTTATAATACTTGATTTTCCTGTTCCTGAATGCCCTCCAAACATTATTGTTTTTCCCCTTATTAAAGAAATAATTTCTTTAATATTTAAACCTTTAATGGCAGATACTTTAATACACTTATATCCAACATTCTCATACAAATTGACCATCATTTCAAGCTCAGTTATATCGTCCTTATTATAGATATCGATTTTATTAAATAACAGAATAGTATCAATAGAATATGCATTAGAAGTAATTAAAAATCTATCTATAAAATTTGTAGTTGTAATAGGCGTTTTAATAGTTACGACTAAAAAAAGAATATCTATGTTTGCTGCTAGAATTTGTGTCTGCTTAGACAAATTAACTGATTTTCTTAGAATATAATTTTTCCTATCATGGACCTTGCTTATAATTCCATTTTTTGGATCATTATGGTTTTCTATATCAAATTCTACAATATCTCCAACTGCAATTGGGTTTGTACTTTGTAAATCATCCAGTCTAAGCTTACCTTTTATTCTACATTCAAATTCTACTCCCTCATTATTTTTTACAGAGTGCCAACTTCCAGTAGATTTATATACAGTTCCT